>NZ_KV828512.1:213162-238714 GCF_001836405.1 Pseudomonas sp. HMSC057H01
TCGTCCGACATCAAGAGAGCGGTAGCCTTTTTTAGGATCGCTTTCTCCCGCTCCAGCCGGTTGATCCGAGCCTCTAGCTCCTGGATCTTTTGCTGCTCAAGCGTCAACGTCTTGCTCTTCGGGGTCACGCTATCGCGCTCCTGCTGGAGCTGTTTCACCCAACGGCGCAAGGCCGAATCACCACCCCCAGCGAACGGCAGGCGTCGATATGGCTGTAGCCTTGGTCCAACACCAGGGCCGCGGCCTCTCGTTTGAACTCGGCGGAAAACGTACGTCGTTGCTTGCTCATCAGACACCTCTCTCACGGTGAGGATTTTCGCCTAAATCGGTGTCCGGGATCAGTAGACCCCTACAATTCAGTGTCGACAACTCAACAGAATATTTGCCAACTCTTTTGCTCCCTCCAAGTCCAGATACATCGTGGCGTACGACTGTATGAGTAATTTCGGCGGAAGCGCCCAATCCCATTTTTCTTGAACCATGTTCTGTACGTCACCCAAAACGGTAGGCTCATCAATACCACCCCATCCAGCTATCTCTTGCAGTTTGCTCTCAAGCGAAGCCCTATCCCCCTCTACCTCAGTGACCAGACCGACATTCTCGCTGGGTAGCCCCATATGAGTTAACAAGATGGCCAGAGCATCGTTCGCCCAATCTCCTTGCCAGGTAAAGAGGTAAGTCTTACCTCCACTTTCGATCATGCTTGAGTGCGCCAACCCAAGATCCGAGAAGGTGCTACGAGCCTCGGCTAAGAGCTTCTGAGCTGCAGTGTCAAGATAGGGATAGGTGTCCGCCTCAAGTAAAACTGTCCTCATCTCTTGCCTGACACGATCATGGACACGAGCCCCAAGTCCGTCGAAGGACGGTGGAGCACCACCAGGGTCAGATCTCACGACGATAACCTTGGCCTCGGTATCCACATCCGTGACTCGCCAGCGTCGTCCAGCAAAGATAATGCGTTGGTCGATAGTCAGTGGCCTGGATACCGGTAATGCTCCAAGTGGTTTGCCATCGCATACCAGGCGGAACTCCTCGTTGCTGACGAATGCACTGTAGAAGTCGTAATGATTGATCATACGCTCACCCAGCACTCCGGGCAGTAGGAGACCCGATGCTTCCTGAGCAATCAAATCGCGCTCGCCAAGAGTACGAAGCAAGCTGAGGAAACTGCCCTGCTCCACTCCGGCGAACGGGCCACTTCGAATCAGAGTACTCCACAGCTCTGCTGCCGTTGCCCCGCCTCGCTGGGTAATCACCGAGAGGCACTGCTGTACTAACGTCGACAAATGCAGCCCCTGAACACGAGGCGGTTCAAACCATCCTTGCATTAGCAGCCTGATCATAGCGATGCTCTGCACCAGGTCTTGGCGAAGCCGAGCCGACAATGGAGAGCCATCATCCAACTGCCGCTCCTTACAGTAGCTTCGGAGAATGGCTGCCTCACCTGGACGGCGACCGGATCGCCCCAAGCGCTGACGGAGGCTAGCAACTGACGGTGGAGGCCCGATCTGCGCTACCGTCTTGATGCTGCCAATGTCCACCCCGAGTTCTAGTGTTGTGGTGCAAACTGCAGTGGCAGGTCGATCACCAGCTTTCAGAGCTTTCTCGGTTTCCTCTCGAATATCCTTCGCCAAACTCCCGTGATGTGGCCAGAACTCGTTCGGCACGCCATCCTGCTCGCAACGCCGCCTCAGGTTATCGGCGAACCACTCCACCTGGGATCGGCTGTTGGGAAAGATCAGGTTATTGCTACCCCTCAACACCTGAAAGAGATGTTCTGCAATGGCATGGTCAGCAGAGAAGACCTCTTCACCCTCAGATATCGCCGATAGGTTCTGTCGAGCCTCCTCATATCCCCTGATTTGAACCTTCAGTACCTGGCTAGCCCCCTTCGACTCAATCACCGATACATGCTCAGGAGCATTGGGACGCAGGAAGGCTGCCGCCAGCGCCATATCTCCAAGTGTCGCGGAAAGCCCTACTCTGGGTAGAGGTCGATCAATGACCAACTCCACACGATGCATAAGCGACTGCAGTTGTTTGCCCCGCTCGCTGCCGATGAAGGCATGCAGCTCATCCACTACCAGGTAGCGCATATTTACAAACAGCCCAGCGAGGCTTGTTCCCCTGTTCACGAATAGCGCCTCAAGCGACTCTGGAGTAATCAGCAGAATGCCTTGCGGAAACTTTAGGAAACGATGTTTGCGGCTTGCGGAAATATCTCCATGCCAAGCGATAACAGGCAGCTCTAAATCATCACAAAGCCTGGTTAGGCGATCCCATTGATCATTGATCAGCGCCTTCAGCGGACTGATATACAGCACAGCTCCAGGCGAGTCCTGATCCTGCAGAAGGTTGCTGAGAATGGGCAGGAAAGCAGCTTCAGTTTTCCCCGCCGCTGTCGCGGCCGCGATAATCACATCCTGATCCGCCCCCAAGAGGGCCGGAATAGCGCGCTCCTGAGCGTCCCGCAGGGACGTCCAGCCCTCGGCCCAGATCCAGCGCTGAATTCTTGGCTCGAGTAATGTGAACCCAGTGGACTCAGAGCTGGAAGGTGGCAAGCTCATCGTCAGCATCTACTTGAGTGTCGGCCTCGCCACCTCTATCCGGCGCAATTTCTACAGCACCCAGGAGGCTTCGCCAGTCGGTTCCAGGGTTCTGCTCCAACACCGCCAGAAGGTTAATGAATGCGGTGATGGTAGTCCTCGGGGTACGGAAGTAGGCCTCTCCCAGCCGCTGATTGCAGTGCCCCATGAACAGCGGCAATGCCTCATCAGGCAGCAAGTACCGCTGGCTATCACCCGCAGCATAGACATGGCGTAGTTTCTGGAGCAGCACGTAGAAATCCTCAGGTGTCAGGCTGACGAGCCGGATAACAGGTCCGGAGAGATCCACCAGCCCGGACTTGGCGAAACTATTTTCCGCTAGACGCGACTGCAGGGCCGGATAGCTGTAAAGGCCACGGCGAGTATCCATCAGGAACTCGGGTGTCCCCCCCAGCACAAAACCAAGCCCCTCTGCTGTCCCCTGCAGAGAGTCGTTCAGGATACGCAGGATCTGCTCGTAGTTAGCGTTACGAGCCTGTGTATTGGAGAGCTTGTACAAGTTGACCAGCTCATCAAGGCACACCATCAGACCACTGAAGCCTGCCAGCCGGACAAACCGAGCAAGCAGCTTGAGCTGATCGTAGACGGACGCATCGTCGACAATGGTTCGCACCCCCAGAGCGGATCGCGCATCGGTTCTTGTGGTGAACTCACCACGCAACCAACGAATCGCTTCAGCCTTTAGCTGCTCGTTGCCTTCTTCAAAACCTTTGCAGTAAGCAGCGATCACCTCGGCAAAATCGTAGCCATTAACCATCTCGGTCAATTGGGCGAGATGCTCACGAATAACTACCTCGCTGTCTTTGCCGGATGCCTTGGCCTCGGTCTTAGCCTGAGAGATAAACCTCTCGACAACTCCCTGCAAAGCACCGCCATCTGGCTTAGTACGGGTAGCCATGTTCTTCGCTAGCTCGGCATACAGCGAACGTGCTTGCCCACCAGTAGCGTGTAGGCGGCGATCCGGGTTCAAGTCCGCATGCATGGTGACGAGCTTGCGTTCCATTGCAATGGAACGCACCAGATTGAGGAAGAATGTCTTACCCGCACCATATTCACCAATCACTACCCGGAATGCGGAGCCGCTCTCGGCCAAACGCTCAACGTCACGAATGAGAGCTTCGAGTTCACCGGCACGTCCGACCTGGATCAGGTGTTGGCCTGCCCGCGGAACAACACCGGCTCGCAGGGATTGAATGACCGCATCGCGATCCTTGGCTCTGATGCTGCTCATAGCGGTAGATTTTCCATGACGTCTGGATTGATTTCGAAGGGATCTTCACCCTCAGTGACGGGCATATCGAAATGCTCGAAGGCCATATCATTGATCTGCTCCAATGCCCCATCGAGCATGAGTTCCATATCGCTTGCTACCGCCTCCAACTCGTCTCGCGTCCACTCATTACGGGATACAAGCACACGTAGAAAGGCGGAGAGATCGGCATCCAATCCGCAGACGCCAGAGGTATCCTCACCGGCCTCTTCAATGGAAACCTCCTCCGGCTCAACAGGCTGCTCGCCGACAAAGACCTGAGCCAACAGCGCTGACACTTGTTCGGTCTCACGCTGCAGTTGAGCAATGCGATCGTGATCCAAAGCAAAGCCGCCAATGGTCTTGGACTGAGTTGCCCCAGGAGCAGCAGGCGTGGCCTGCAATGAACCAGCAGGATTGCCACTGGCTACGACATGAAGGTCGCTGTACAACGATTGCGAATCTAATTGTAGGGTCTTGTAGACACGCTCAAGCAGCTTCACCTCTGCTGGGCTGACCTCACCATCTACTTGCGCCAGGTGGGCAAGGAATGCCGCCACTGCCCTCCTCGCCGAGTCGGCCAAGGGCTCCAGCTTCTTCTTCAAACTCTGGAAAGTTGGCGGCTGGTTGAGCTGCAGACGCAAATGGGCCTTCAGACGCTTCCGATGCGCGCCACTCAAATGGCTCCAAGAGTCGACATGCTGGGATAGCAGCATGATTTCCTTCGGCGAGGTGTCGCCATCGGCAGCCGCCACAGCGCAGGCGAGATCCAAAGTGACAGAAGCGACGCTGTATGCCGGTGAAGCACGTAGATCACCATCTTCAGCCTGGGTCGCGAAGAGCGCCACGCGATCCTCAGGCTTGGGCGTTCTGCTGCCTGCCAGTACATCTGGCTCGATACCAATGTGCAATGATTCCAAAGCTCGGGCCAGTGTGAGGACTTTGTCTCGCGACAAGGCTCCTGCACTCTGCAGCCGCCCCGCCAGCTCACCGAAGCTCATGACCACCATGCCGTCGCCGATGCGTTGCTTCAACTCATCAAGCTCTGCCCGAGCGCCCGCAGGCCAGAGGCTAACAGGTAATTGTAGGAGCCCTTCCAATGCATCTGGTGCGCCAGGATTACGGCCGAGATAACGGCTGTATGGCTCCAATTGCACCGTACATTCGTCGACCAGTTGCTGCAGCTTCTTCCGCGCTGCAGAGGTGGCAGTTACGTCGGGAATTTCGGATAGGCCATCCAATTCCTGGGAAGGTAGCCCCGCAGAGGCGGTGTTGTACTGAAATTTCAACCGAGTTTTGTTCTGTGGGAGGACTATCCCTGCGCCATACCGCTCTTCGTAGCGCATATGAAACAAGCGGGCAAATGCATCCTCACAGCGAGTTACGGGTGTCCGTTTTCCGATGCTGTGATCGGATAGCACCCAGGCCAATGCCCAGTTGGCTGGTAGCGGATGCTTATCGACGGCCAACTGCCCCAAGCCGATACGCAACTCGATAGGCATTTCGTAGCCGTAAGGCAACGGTGTTGGTGGTGTTTCCAAATAGAGTCGAGTAAGCACCGCGCCCTGACGAAGGAAGTCCACGAAGCGGCTTGCATAGTTATTGAAGGAATGGTTCTCACCATAAATTGAGAGCAACCTCTCGACTTCGGCAATGATGCTGGGAGTCTCGGCGGCCGCTGCTCGATCCGTCTTCGCATCGACAAACACCCTGCGTTCCAGACCATAGAAGAACAGGAAGACGTAGCCGATGTTGGCATGCGGGGCTTTCCGACCGCTGGATAGCCATTGTAGATAAGCACGTCGTGCTTCAGGGGAGATGCTGTCGTAACTCGACCAGTAGGAAGTAAGGCGCTCGGCGATATCTACAATACCTCGCGCGACCTTAAGCTTGGGGTTGATCAGGCTGGGCTCCGAGGAACCATAACGGCTGTTCCGATCCTCGCCGACATAAATCATCCCGCCTGAAATCTTCTCTCCGGCAATCTCGATGAATTCGTCCTGAGGTAACCAACGCGCTTTAGAAACGGCCAAATTAGCAGGCGCACTTGGGATTCGATGGGACGGCCGCTCCGATACCTCAAGCGTCACGGTAAACAGCCCGGCGCTATCTCTCCTCTCAGACGATGACGATGACGCTGGAGCCTGAGCCGAAACCTTTTTCTGAGTACGAGTGAGCGTATTTGCCTGTAAGGGAGCGACTTCATCTAGAGAAAATGTCAGATCATGGGACAGAGCTGCATTGTCTGACCGTGTTGCCTTCGAAGAAGAGGGGCGCTTGCTAGGAGGGAAAGCTACGACCGACGGTTTATCGGAGAACCTCACTATCAGCCATACGCCAAAGCCGATAATCGCTACGCCGATCAAAACCATCCAGGCCTGCGTAGGAATAGAAGCGAGAAGGCCCAGCACGATAGCCGCGAGGATCAATCCGCCAGACAAATTGGGCTTCCCTCTACCTCTGCGCTTCCTTGCCATTTCCAATCCACTCTCTACTCAATGCAGGCCGATCGCCAGTATTAAAGATTTCGTCCTCACAGCCAACTCCCAAAATATCCGTATGCTACCTGTCCAACGTAGCACCTACCCTCTCCCCCTCGGCACAACCACCTCCCAGCGCTCACACTTATTCAAATCCCTATACTGCTCCTCACTATCCTCAGTAAACCGCACCATGACGGCTGCGACTTCGCATTGATCGAAGCCGATCTGTGGCTGGAATGACTTAGCGGTTCGCCCAACCACGTTGCCTTGCCTGTCGAGCAGTTGATACCGACCAGCCTCTTCCTTCAACGTCAGCGGATCGCCCTCGCGAAGCGCCTCAATGGCCTTGTGTATCTGGGCATGTGGTGATTGACGACCGGCAAAACCAATATCGATCTCCTTCAGCGTGAGTTGCTGAAAGCGCACCTCCAACCCAGGAAGAGGTTGTCCCTGAAACTCATGCTGCTGAACATCTCTCATCAGGCTGCGACTGAATGGATTGCCGTCAGCGAATTCGCACAACGTCAGGGTCTGTTCGGCTCGCGTCACCCCCACGTAGTACAAACGTCGCTCATCAGCCAGGGTATCGACCTGCGTGCTCCAGCCACCATCCAGCAGAACGACATGGCGGAACTCCAGACCTTTGGCCGAATGCACGGTACCAAGATAGAGGCCGTCCTTGGACTGTTGACGCAATTCACGGGCGTAGTCGTACAGCCAGTCGATCAAGGCACCACTGCCAAGTTGGCAGTCGCCCAATTCTCCTCGCATTTGCTCAAAGGCCGTCTGGAAAAAACTCTTCCACTCGGCTTCCACCAGTTGATTGCTACCCGACAAACGCTGCCATGCGTCAGCCGCGCACAAAGCACCTTTGATTTCTCGCATATAGTCGATTGCAGCCACAAAACTGCGCTGCCGAGTAATGGGTAACGCCGTTTCCTTGTCTGCTGCCAGGAAATAAGGAATATCGTGCTGCTCGCACCAAGCCTGGATCGGCCACAGATAGCGGTGCGTCCGAGCCAGAACCGCACAGCCGTTCCAGCTCCCCTGTTCTAGCGCGAGTAACCGTCCCAACTCCACCATGGCCGCCTGTGCCTGCAGGTTGCCCTGCTCACGGTCGCTCGGGTCGATCAGCAGTCGCATTACCTGACCTTTCCGCTGCTCGTCCCGCTCTTCCCATAGCCCGCCAGCGGGCAGCTCCTGCCGAGCCCTGTCGATCCGGATGGGATTGGCCTCTTTCAGTCGAGCCAAATTCTGGCCAATGAGTTGGTTGGCCGCCTCAATGATGCGCAGGGAAGAACGATAGTTATCGACCAGGAAGCTGGTCGAGGCCTCATAGTCCTCGCGGAAGCGCTCGATATAACGATTATTGGTATCGCGCCAGGCATAGATGTTCTGGTCATCGTCGCCTACCGCCATGATGCACAACCGACCATCTTCCTCCGCGTGCCGCCCAGCCAGAGCACTGACCAGACGGTATTGCAGGTCGTCGATGTCCTGGTATTCATCAACCAAGATGTAACGGTAGCCGCGCAGTAGCTGCTCGCGCAGGTCGTCCTCGCCCTCAATATTGCGCTTACCCTCCAGCAACTCGACGGCATCGCTCAATACTTGTTTGAGGGCTCGCTCGTCGACCGTCGCGCCTCGCTCGAAACGGGTGCCGGTCAAGCGCATGGCCATGCTGTGATAGGTCAGGACGCTGACACCGTAGGCATCGGCCCCGACCAAGGCCAACAGCCGCTTGCGGATCTCGTTCGCCGCGTGGCGGTTGAAGGTCAACGCCACGATGCTGGTCGCTGGTACTCGCCGCACCCGCAGCAGGTAAGCGATGCGATGCACGATCACACGTGTCTTGCCGGAGCCCGGCCCAGCCAGCACCAGCCGATTTATGTCGTCATCGTCGGCGACTATCAGTTTCTGAGTAGTGCTCAGCGACTCGATAATCGATTTCCATGACTCCTCGCTGGTCGCCAGCTTGAGCACGTCCTCCCGCCCATTAAAATGCCGCTTGATAAACGCCTGCTTGGAGTCGGTGAAGTAGTCCAGCACCAGGCGCAACGCCTCAGCCATCTCCTTCAGCGCCACTTCCGCATATTCACGCATCACATGAACCTGAATGCGCTTCTCGCGGTAGTGCTCGTCGAGTCGCAAGTAGTCCTCCTTGAGGAAGGTCTTACGCTTGTCTTCCTTCTTGACCTCGATGGTCATGGCCCGACGCATGACCGTCATGCCGTGGTTGAGGGTCAAAATGTCCTGCCGATGCAAATAAAGCAGGACATGCTCAATCACCTTACGGCGCCTGTTCGGCGGAATCAGATGCGGCAGTTCGAGGTCACCTTCGATCACCTGGAGCAATTCGCCAAAACTCGTTTCGACCAGCAGATCCGCGCCACGCAATCCTGCCGGTAGCTTACCGACCAACAGTTCCAGGAACTTGCTAGCCAATGCACGCCGCACGTCACCAAAGCCAACAATCTTCGCCCAGGAGTGACCACCCTTGATACGCAGTTTGAGGTAGTCACGATTGAGTTGCCTGAGCTCAAGGCTACTGCGCTGCTGATCATCGGCATCATGATCTTGGGCCAGGCTGCGCAACAGCCGCAGCACATGCAGCGGGAGCAGTTCATCCAACCCTGTCGCGGACTTAAGTTCAGCGGTCAATGCCGGCAGATTCAAATCCTGCCAATCGCCATGCTCGGCGTCCGGTGCCTGCTCTGGCAGGCATTGCAACAAAGCCCTTTCCAGCTCCAGGGAGCTGGAAAGGCGTTGACTGGAAGCCCCCGTCACACCATGGCGCACATACAGCGTTATCTGCGAGTCGTTGACCAGCAGCCCCATCTCCTCCAATTGCTTGAGTGCGCTGGCAACCTCTTCCGACTCCAGACTGGTCAACTGCATCAACTGGTCGGTATTCACCCGTTCATCAACATCGGCGCCGTAGAGAAAGCGCAGAATAGCCTTGAACTCCTCCAATCGACGTTGCGGCAACTCGGCCTTCAGCAAGCGCTTCTCGGCCTCTTCCTCGCTCACATCCAGCCGTGCCGGGAAAATCTGCGTATGGTTTTCCTCACGTTTGAGGTAATCACCACGCTCCAGCCAGGCAACCGCCGTAACGACCTTGGTTTCGGCATCACGCTCATCCGCGGAGAAGCTGGTTTCAACATCATCGTCCAGCAGGATTTCACCCGCCGTGATGACCAGCTTGCCGCCCTTACGCCGATTGCTCTCGTTACGCAACTTGCGCAGGATCTGCTGGATGTCGCGGATGCTGAGCTTCGAGCGCTCGCTCATGCCGAACTGGGTTTCGATGTCCTGCGGGTCGTACAACAGCACACAGCGCGCATCGCCCTGATCACGCCCAGCCCTGCCCGCCTCCTGCAGGTAGTTCTCCAGCGAACCTGGTATGTCGGCATGCACGACGAGACGGATATCAGCCTTGTCCACGCCCATTCCGAAGGCGTTGGTAGCTACGATGATTCTCAGTTGCCCAGCCTTGAAGTCGTCCTGAATATCCGTTTTGGTGTTGGGCTCAAGACCGGCATGAAAGTGCTTGCAAGGCCATCCTTGGCCAATCAGGAAATCGGACAGCTCCTCAGCACTCTTGCGACTGGAAACGAAGACGACTGCACCGCCCTCCTGAGCGTCCAGGTGCTCTCGCAATAATCCATCCGTACGCGACCACTTCTCTGCCTTGGTGCAGGGCAGCACATCAAAATGCAGATTGGTTCGCTCGTGCCCTCCGGGGAACACCTTGAACTCAATGCCCAGGCTTTCCCTGAAATGGCTCTGGATATCTGCGAGCACATCAGGCTTGGCCGTCGCGGTAAAACAACCAATCTGCGCCAGCGGTTGATCACCGGTGTACACCCGGATGAAGCGGGAGACATACAGGTAGTCTGGCCGAAAGTCGCTACCCCATTTCGACAGGCAATGCGCCTCATCGAAAATCCAGGCACCGACCTGACGCTGGCGGATCGCTCGCCGGAAAGCCTTGTTGCGGAACTGCTCGGGCGATACCAGCAAAATGCCGACATCGCCCATCTGGATTTTCTCCAGTACCTCGGCGCGCTCCGGCATCGTCAACAGGCCATTCAGCGCTGCGGCGCACTGGACGTTACGTTCCAGCAGCCCGTCGACCTGATCCTTCATCAGCGACTGCAGCGGCGAGACGATGACGGTAAGGCTGCCGTTACGATGAAACCGGTTCAGCGCCGGCAACTGATAGCACAGCGACTTGCCCCCGCCGGTCGCCAGGATGGCCAGGACGTGTTGACCACGCATGCCGGCCAGCACTATATCGTGCTGGAGACTCTCTCCAGGACCCTCGTAACGAAAATCGGGGAAGCCGAAATAGCGCTTCAGCTCGTGGCGTGGGTCATGAGTCGTCTGACAGTACTGACAATCCTCGCGCTCACACGGCATATCACGCAGCTCGGAGATTAGCCGCCCAACCTCTGGAAACTGATGTCGCACCCAGGGCGCCAGTACCGAGTTGCCGCCAGATACACGGAGCCAGGCCAGTGCGTAGGCCAACGGCCAATGCAGATCCTCCCGCTGTAAATCCTCCTCAAGTAGTTGCTCAAGCCGTGCTCGGCATACCTTCAAGTCACGCTGAAGGGCTGGATCCGTCTCTTGCAGCAATTGTGGAAACCGCGCTCGGAGCTCGGGTACAGACACCGGAGACTGCCCAGTCAGGGATGCGAAGAAAGCCCCCAGATCTCCCCGCATACTCGGCGCCAGCAACGCCTGATAGCAGAGAAGCTCCGTCTGGTTGGTCTCGTTCAACTGCGTGAAGGCCTGGCGTTGATCCAGAAAAAGAACCAACGTCGAGCGGCAGTCGGACAACGGCGAGTTGAGGCTGTCACGGATAAGCTTGTAATCCTTGATCAGCCGGTGATACGGGTTTTGTGGAAACGCCAGTGGCGACAGACGCAGGGTGTCGATGACCGGCAGAGCATGCAAAGCCATGCCGGGAAAATGTTCGCGCAAGATAGGCAGATCGTGGTCGATGACATTGTGGCCGAGCACGAAACTCGCCCCGTCGGACAGTGCATCCAGCTGCTGCAAAGCTGGGGACGGGTCTCCAGAGACCTTCAGCTCCAACTCTGCCCCTAAGTCAGGCCGAAGGGCACCGACCATCATGATTCGGGCAGGTTGATTGTTCTTGGGCGGCACTACCTCAAGATCGAATATCAGGCCCTTGGGTTGAGGAAGTGGCGACATCAAACGGGCATTCCCTGCTCAACTGTTACGACAATCATCATTTAGCGCATGAACGATGGAGGTGATGAACATCATCATGCCATCAATCAAGCACCGATAAGAGATATCTAGGCTCCACACAGGCCTTTTAAGGCTTACTTGGAAAACCCAGTTCGCCGGTACTTCTGTGCCGGACTGCGCGGCGACGCGGGGTCGGTCATCTCGATCAAGCCGGCAACCAGGGCAGGCTTGAGGTAGTTGTTGCTAAAGGTCGGACGGTGCGCCAGCCCTAAGCGCTGCATCAATTCGCTGGCTTTGAGGGCCTCACCTGGCGGTAACGCTTGCAGCAGGCGTGCTACTTGATCGCTTACTTGATCGCTTACTTGATCGCCTGAAACACCTTCAAGCAATGCCTGACGCAGGGCAGCCAGCATGAATTCGACAAAAGGCGCCGCCTCTGCTGCCTTGTCAGAAACAGCCAATGCCTCGTAATAAGCATCCTGCTGCTCGCGAATCACACTCTCGACGGGCAAATACGCAAGAACCGCTCGCCATTGGCTGAGTATCAAGGTTTGCCATAGGCGCCCCATTCGCCCATTGCCATCTGCGAAGGGGTGGATGAACTCGAACTCGTAATGGAACACGCAACTGGCGATCAGTGGATGCAGCTCGCAGCGGCTCAGCCATGCCAGCAAATCGTCCATCAACTGCGGAACCCGGTTGGCCGGTGGTGCCATGTGCAGCAAACGTTCTCCTCGATAGATGCCTACACCCCCGCGCCGATAGCTACCGGCATCATCGATCAGCCCGTGCATCAGCAGCGCGTGGGCTGCCAGTAAATCATCACGCAAACTCGGTTGCCACTCGGGCATCACCTCGTAGGCTGAAAAGGCATTGCGCACTTCCTGAATTTCACGCGGCAAACCAAGCACACGCTTGCCATCCAACACAGCAGTGACCTGCTCGACGCTTAACGTGTTGTTCTCAATAGCGAGTGACGCCTGGATAGTACGGATGCGGTTACCCCGACGCAGTTGCGGCGTCAGCGCCCCTTCATGCAGAGCGGACAAATGCCCAACACGCTCCCCAATCTCGGCAGCCAGCGCCAACATGCGTGGCGTTAACGTCAACGGTGGCTGGTATTTTCTCATGCGCTCAACACTCCAACAGTCGATCGCAGTCTACCCATTTCTCAATGCGCAGAGGTACACGCTCAAACCCACTCAGACTATTCGTCACTAAAATAAATCCCTTCGAACGAGCATGTTTGGCAATAATTTAATCGTAAGAACCTCAGTGAGTACCAGCCCTGACCAGCTTTGCACGTAGCTGTCCGGTATGAGCGGCAACACCTTGGTCGTACTTCAGTACTTCCAGGCGCGCAGCAAGTCCATCAATGTCAGACAGATTGCGCTCAGGAGTCGCCGATTTCTCGGCCCAATAAATCAGCTCCATAGAGGTTATGGCACTGAGGATAATTTAATCACAGTGGCGCTTAAACAGCTCCCGCATATGCTGCGGACGGTACCTGATAGTGAAGATGCAGATATTGGTATCAGCATGATACTTCAGCATCAAAACGCCTCGCTCGCCTTACCTGATAATTGATCTCGTTCAGGCATAAACCAGCCGTCACGCCCTTATCATCGAACCAACTTTCCCAGACCTCACCTGCCGGTATGATGATCTTGGTCCTGCCAACCACAACGATGTCGACACGCTTCACCTCACCTGACAACGCAGCTGCTTTGGACAAACACACAGCCTGGCTACAGTTATTCTGAAACACGGCGCCTTGCTCCATTAACCACCTCCGGGGGACATACACAAGGTCCATCACACCCTAGCCCTCAGCCGAGATATGTCAACAGGATATACGCGTTAAGATGTCTCAAAACCGCGAGTTGTAGCAGAGCCAACGCCCTCGCCAGTAAAGCAGCGACCAACACCCCGACGGAACGCATGTGGGCTCAGAGGGAACTCTGGCTGCCCCACCTCCGATTCCATAGCCCTCCTGGATCGCCCCTCAGCTACTGATGCTAATCGGCAGGAACGACCTGAAACGGTTGCCAATGAAAAAATGCCGTTCATCAAAAGGGGTACACCAACTCAAGGCTATTCCTTGTCAAGCGTTTTTATAAGCCGAGACAGGCGCTCCAGCAAATCATCGTAGGTCAGTATCTTGATGCTGGATTTGGCATTCTTCAGCGCGAGAGTTTCCCTCTGCTCTTCTGTCAGGTCTTTCGAGCGTCCAATAACTATCATGCCTTCTGCAGTGTAACTTCCCTGAAGCCAGCCTGGTATATTGGGTACGCCTCTATGTATTTCCTGTATCCAATCTTCTACCTGCTGTAGAGCATGAGTCACCTGGTGCCTAAGGCGATTTTTTTTGGTAAAAATTTTCTTATCGTGTGGCTCAAGTTCGACCAGCACCACACGCTTGTCAGACTGGTGATACTGCAGAACTAGGTCTGCCCGATACTTGCCTATGGGTACTTCGCTGAAGATTGCCGCCAGGTGAGAGTCCAGTATCTGGTAATTTTCCTTCAGGAATCTGTGTAGATCTCTTTCCCGAGTTTTAACCCTGTTCAGTAACCAGCACAACTCAATGAAACTCCTCTCCATTTTTGCCGCCGGGAGGAAGGAAGGCCTCAGGGATTGTAATTTTTTCTTAAGAAGCTCTTGCTTGTCTCTAAGGCGCTTCTGCGACTGGTGTGCACTGGGTGAAACGGAGATGGGAGACATAAGCTCGCTGTACCCAATGGAAAGAACTTTGGCCCGCGACTGGTTAAACTTACCCAAGATGACCGCTGTGACTTCCTTGACCCTGAGCGCTTGGCAGGCTAAATACGGGGTATAGTCATCATCCATGATAAGCACTCCATCCTCTTCGTATAGCAGGAACTCAGTATGTGCCGCATAAGGCATACAATCTCGTATCTGCTCATCCGGCGTATGCAGTGCATAGTCGATGTCTCGTGGTTGCACGACGTCTAGGGGAACGCGGACTCGTGTGCAAACTACTTTGTCCAGATAAGCCTCTTTTATCAGGCTTACTAAATGAATGTTATCCTTTCTCCTAGTCAATTCGGGAGCAATAATGGAGCTCAAGGGCAGAGTGGGATAAATGTAATACTTATATTCAAGCAGGCATTGGACCGTGAAGGAACTGACTGAACCCGGCACGATCTGATTTTTTGGCACCCTAAGCCAGCCGTCCGGGGTACAGATGGACAAGAAAGGCTCAGGAGACTCTTTGCTGACACGAATCGCCATCCTGCCAACCTTTTGCATTAGGTTCTTCTTATCGAAGAGAGTGGCCAGAAACACGAGGACTTCACCGTCCGATTCATAACGTTCGAACAGTACACCACAAGGCTCTCCCTCCAACTCCGAGGAAACGAAGAAGAAGTCTGGCAAGTGGAGCTGCTCCAATAGGCCGATTTCGCGCAGTGCCTCTTCGATAGAAGGCAGTTGGTGCTCGCTAACAACTAGATCCTCCTTAATCAATAGAAGGGCTCGCACCATGTCACCAACGGTGGGATTTTTCGCGAATAGTTTCAGCACCCAGTCTTTGATTTCATCAGCATCAGGAACTCGCTTTTCGCCACCGGAAATATCCAAGAGTAACGCCTTGCGCAACAGCCTGAGCACTGGCTCCACCACAGTTCGCGACTTTCCGCTCGACTCCGAAAATGAGTCAGCGTCCGCTGACAGGTCATTGTATGAATTGACGATTCGTGTTTTCAGATTATCCATTCGTTGCTCCCAGAGACGATATATATATGTTGGCATATCGTACCGACGCGTCCTGATTGCAATACCCCAACAATCAACCCATGTCACGTTTCAACCTCTGTTGCCAGCAGCTCTTATTCAGTTTCTGCCTAGCGTAGCAAGATATAAAAAAAGAACCATTTTATTCAAAAAGTTCTCAGTCATACATCATTGCAGTGCCCCTGCTGTAACCCCCCAAAATTCGCGTCAGTCCACCATGCAATGAAAATCACCGCCGCGGTTGGTACTGTAGGCGATGCCGCTCGCGGCGCCAGTGCTGCCTTGGCCGGAGGTCGGGCTGGTGCAGTAATTGATTCTATTGCTGACCCGCCGGGCAACACGCTCGGACCCGTATCAGGCGCCATTCTCGGAGGACTCGTTGGCGGGACCGGTAGCTGTGCCACTGGCGCCCAGCTCGGTGAGAGACTGGATCATCACGTGCTGGCCAACAACTTATGACTGATCTACGGGCACCACTTCAACCTGCCAGCCTGATCCGACACCCTATCCTCCTCCGCCCCCACTACTCCCGGTTGATGCTGCACTCCCTGCTTTTGCCAGCTATTGCTCAAAAGAAACTCAGCATGGCTCATCAATCGAACAAATGGCCTATGTTGGCCAAATGACCTGCCCCACACTTTCAGTACCAAGTCAAACTTAGTAGAGTCCGTTTTCCGAGCAGGAGACGGCAGTGAAAAAGCGTTTTACCGAAGAGCAGACTCTCGACTTCCTCAACAGGTCGAAGTCAGTGTCCCGGTAAAGGGGCTGTGCCGCCGGCACGGTTTCAGTGATGCCTCGTTCTACACCTGGCGGGACAAGTTCGGCGGCATGACCGTGCCGGATGCCAAGCGCCTGAAGAATCTCGATCTGGAAAACAGCCGGCTGAAGAAGCTGCTCGCCGAGGCCCACCTCGACATCAAGGCGCTCAAAGTAGTCGCCCAGGGAAAGGGTAAGCCCGACAGCGCGACGGGAGGCGGTGCAGGAGATGCAGGCGCGAACTGGCATCTCCGAGGGCAGTGCCTGTCAGTTGATCGGGCTGCCCCGCTCGGTGTTGCGCTACCACCCGCGAGCCAGCGTGCAAAACACCGAGCTACAAGCCCAACTAGTGGAGCTGGCCCCAGCAGCGTCGGCACTTTGGCTATCGCCACCTGCACATCCTGCTGCGGCGTGCTGGCGTGAAGGTCAACCACAAGCGGATCTACCGCCTATACCGAGCCGCTGGCTTGATGGTGAAGCGGCGGAGGCGCCGCCACGGCATCGCGGTGGAGCGCGAACGCTTGAGCCTGCCGAGCGCACCGAACCAAGTCTGGTCGATGGACTTCGTCTTCGACGCGCTCAGCACAGGGCGGCGGATCAAATGCCTGACGGTGGTCGATGACTTCACCAAGGAGTCGGTTGGCATCCTGGTGGAGCACGGTATCAGCAGTTTCACGTCACCCGGGCTCTGGACGAAATGGCACACTTTCGGGGCTACTCGCAGGCGATCCGCACCGACCAAGGTCCCGAGTTCACCGGCAAGGCGCTCAATCAATGGGCCTATCAGCGCGACATCAAACTGAAGCTGATTCAGCCTGGCAAGCCCACGCAGAATGCCTTCATCAAGTCGGTCAACGGCAAGTTCCGGGATGAATGCCTCAACGAGTACTGGTTCTGTTCGCTGGCCGAATCCAGAATCCGCGTTGCGGCCTGGCGACGGGATTACAACGAGCACCGACCGCACAGCGCCATTGGCAATCTCACCCCGGCGGAATTTGCTGCAAGTTGGCGAGCTCGCCAGCAGCAATTGAAGCAGGAAAAATTGATATCAACCCCAGGGCCTACTAACTAGGCAGCGCTACTAAAACTGGGAGCAGGTCACCTATCACTCGGCAGATTGCAGCAAAAAACACCGGCGGAGCAAAAAGTGGGGCAAAATTCGGAGACGCTACAAAAGCACCAGGAATAAAAAATCCAACCACCGCTAAGTGATTGGATTTTCTAGGATATTTTGGTCGGGACGGAGTGATTCGAACACTCGACCCCTTGCACCCCATGCAAGTGCGCTACCAGGCTGCGCTACGCCCCGACTGTACTTCCGAGCTCAGTGGCTGTGCTTCCGAAGTGAGCCGCACTATATACTAAGCTTCTGATAAGTGGAAGTTTTTTTTGCTTCCGTCACTTCTTCAGGACCAGCAGGACTTCCTCCAGCTCGGCGATCATCTGGCGGATGAGCTGCTTGTACTGGGTGACGTCGTCCTTGGCCTCGTCGCCGGAGAGGCGCTGGCGCGCCCCGCCGATGGTGAAGCCCTGGTCGTAGAGGAGCGCGCGGATCTGGCGGATCATCAGCACGTCCTGGCGCTGATAATAGCGGCGGTTTCCGCGGCGCTTCACCGGGTTGAGCTGCGGGAATTCCTGCTCCCAGTAGCGCAGCACGTGGGGCTTGACCGCGCACAAGTCGCTGACTTCGCCGATGGTGAAGTAGCGCTTGCCGGGAATCGGTGGCAGCTCGTCGTTATGACTTGGTTCCAGCATATGCCTCAACCCTGGCCTTCAGTTTCTGCCCTGGACGAAAGGTGACAACGCGGCGGGCCGTGATCGGGATTTCTTCACCGGTCTTCGGGTTGCGTCCGGGGCGCTGGCGCTTGTCGCGCAGGTCGAAGTTGCCGAAACCGGACAGCTTGACCTGCTCGTTGTGCTCCAGCGCCTGGCGGATCTCTTCGAAGAACAGCTCCACCAACTCCTTGGCTTCCCGTTTGTTCAGGCCCAGCTCTTCGTACAGACGTTCCGCAATTTCAGCTTTCGTCAGAGCCCCCATACGCTATTTCCTTAACGTGGCATTGAACCTTTCTTCCAACGACGTGACGATGTTCTGCGTCGTGCTATTGACTTCATCGTCATTAAGAGTGCGCGATGGATGCTGCCAGGTCAAGCCGACGGCAAGGCTTTTTCTATGCGGATCAATGCCTTTACCGTGATACACATCAAACAGCCTGAGGTCCGTCAGCCATTCGCCGGCCGCCGCACGGATTTGTGTCAGGATGTCTTGCGCCGGCACGTCCTGGTCCACCAGCAGCGCCAGGTCGCGGCGTACTTCGGGGAAGCGCGACAGCTCGCGGAACTTCGGCAGGTGGCCGTCGACCACTTCGGCCAACAGCAGCTCGAAGAGGAACACCGGCTGCTCGAGGTCGAGTTTCTTCGCCAGTTCCGGATGCAGCGCGCCCAGGTAGCCGACCAGCCGCCCTTCCCGCTCGATGCGCGCGGTCTGCCCCGGGTGCAGCGCCGGGTGCTCACCGGGCACGAAGCTGAAGTCGCCGAGGGCGCCGGCACTGGCCAACACTGCCTCGACATCGGCCTTGGCGTCGAAGAAGTCCACGCCGTCACGGCCGTTGGCCCAGCCTTCCGGCAGGCGCTTGCCGCAGATGGCGCCGGCGAGCATGGCTTCCTGCTTCAAGCTTTCCAGTTGACCGACGAAGCGCAGGCCGCTTTCGAACAGGCGGACCCGCGACTGCTGGCGGTTGAGGTTGTGCTGCAGCGCCTTGACCAGGCCCGGCCAGAGACTGGAACGCATCGCCGCCATGTCGGCGGAGATCGGGTTGGCCAGGGTCAGCGGCTGGGTGCCCGGATCGAACAGTTCGAACAGGGCCGGATCGATGAAGCTGAAGGTGATCGCTTCCTGGTAGCCGCGGGCGACCAGCAGGCGCCGCAGCAGCGGCAGCGCGGCGCGCGCTTCCGGCTTGTTGTTCGGCGCCAGGCGCGCCTGCGGGTAGCGCACCGGCAAGCGGTTGTAGCCGTAGAGACGGGCCAGTTCCTCGATCAGGTCGACTTCCAGGGAAATGTCGAAGCGATGGCTCGGTACGCCGACCGACCACTGCCCTTCCCCGTCGGCTACCACCGTCAGCTCCAGGGCTTGCAGCAGGCGCACGATCTCGGCGGCGTCCAGCGGCATGCCGAGCATCTGGGTCACGCGCTCGGCGCGCAGGGTGATCGGCGCTACCTTCGGCAGGTGCGCTTCGCTGACCTGCTCGACGATCGGCCCCGGCTCGCCGCCGACGATGTCGAGGATCAGGCGCGTCGCGCGCTCCATGGCCTTGCGCGCCAGCTGGCTGTCGACGCCGCGCTCGAAGCGATGCGAGGAGTCGGTGTGCAGGCCATAGGAGCGAGCCTTGCCGGCCAGGGCGATGGTGTCGAAGAACGCGGCTTCGAGGAACAGGTCGCGGGTGCTGTCGCTGACGCCGCTGTGCTCACCACCCATCACCCCGGCGATGGCCAGGGCGCGCTGGTGGTCGGCGATCACCAGGGTGTCGGCGCGCAGGGTGATTTCCTGGCCGTCGAGCAGGACCAGCTTCTCGCCGTCCTCGGCCATGCGCACGCGCACGCCGCCGTTGATCTCGGCAAGGTCGAAGGCATGCATCGGCTGGCCCAGTTCGATCATCACGTAGTTGGTGACGTCGACCACCGGGTCGATACTGCGAATGTCGGAACGGCGCAGGCGCTCGACCATCCACAACGGGGTCGGCCGGCTCAGGTCGACGTTGCGGATCACCCGGCCGAGATAGCGCGGGCAGGCGGCCGGCGCGTCGAGTTCGACCGGACGGGTCTCGTCGTGCTGCGCGGCGACCGCATCCACCGCCACCGGCGCCAGCGGTACGTCGTAGATGGCGCTGACTTCGCGGGCCAGGCCGGCGAGCGACAGGCAGTCACCGCGGTTCGGGGTCAGGCCGACCTCGATGGTGTAGTCGTCCAGCTCCAGGTAGGTGCGGACGTCCTGGCCGACCGGCGCGTCAGCCGGCAGCTCGAGCAGACCGGCGTTCTCTTCGCTGATCTGCAATTCCTTGGCCGAGCAGAGCATGCCGAAGGACTCGACGCCACGCAGCTTGGCTTTCTTGATCTTGAAGTCGCCCGGCAGTTCGGCGCCGATCATGGCGAAGGGAATCTTCAGGCCCGCGCGCACGTTGGGCGCGCCGCAGACGACCTGGAAGGTCTCGCTGCCGTTGCTGACCTGGCAGACGCGCAGCTTGTCGGCGTCCGGATGCTGTTCGGTCGAGAGCACCTCGCCGACCACCACGCCGCTGAAGGCGCCGGCGACCGGCAGGTCGGCGTCGACCTCGAGGCCGACCATGGACAGGCGAGCGACCAGCTCGTCATGGGAAACCTGCGGATTTGCCCAGCTCCGCAGCCACTTTTCACTGAATTTCATCCTGTTCTCCTAAGGAATCCGGTTGCGTTCTGGCCTAGCGGAATTGTCCGAGGAAGCGCAGATCGTTATCGAAGAACAGACGCAGGTCGTTCACCCCGTAGCGCAGCATGGCCAGGCGCTCGGCGCCCATGCCGAAGGCGAAGCCCTGGAATTTCTCGGGATCGATGTTGGACATGCGCAGCACGTTCGGGTGCACCATGCCGCAACCCATGACTTCCAGCCAGCCGGTCTGCTTGCACACGCGGCAGCCGTTGCCGCTGCAGATCACGCACTGGATGTCCACTTCGGCCGACGGCTCGGTGAAGGGGAAGAAGGACGGACGGAAGCGCACTTCGAGCTGCTTCTCGAAGAAGGCGCGGAGGAATTCCTCGATGGTGCCCTTGAGGTCGGCGAAGCTGACGCCCTCGTCCACCAACAGGCCTTCCACCTGGTGGAACATCGGCGAGTGGGTCAGGTCGGAGTCGCAGCGGTAGACGCGCCCCGGGCAGACAATGCGGATCGGCGGCTGCTGGGACTCCATGGTCCGCACCTGCACCGGTGAGGTGTGGGTACGCAGCAGCATGTTCGCATTGAAATAGAAAGTATCGTGCATGGCACGCGCCGGGTGGTGGCCCGGAATATTGAGCGCTTCGAAGTTGTGGTAGTCGTCTTCGACTTCCGGGCCTTCGGCGACTTCGTAGCCGATGCGGCTGAAGCACTGCTCGATGCGCTCCAGCGTGCGGGTGACCGGATGCAGGCCGCCGCTCAGCTGGCCACGACCGGGCAGGGTGACATCGATGCGCTCCGCGGCCAGCCGGGCGGCCAGCGCGGCCCCTTCCAGCTCGGTCTTACGCGCGTTCAGCGCATCCTGGACCTTTTCCTTGGCCACGTTGATCAGCGCGCCGACCTTCGGCCGCTCTTCGGCCGGCAGGTCGCCCAGGGTCTTCATCACCTGGGTCAGTTCGCCTTTCTTGCCGAGGTAGTGAACCCGGATCTGCTCCAGGGCATTGACGTCTTCGGTGTGTCGCACAGCCTCCAATGCTTGAGAGACCAGCGCATCCAGGTTTTCCATGTATGGACTCCAGATACAAAATAGGGGAAGAGCGGTAAGGCTCTTCCCCTATCGGTGACGTTACGTCCGGACCGAAGTCCGGTGATTGTCGTAGGGCTTAAGCCAAGCTTGCCTTCGCTTTCTCGACAATCGCGGTAAACGCCGCTTTTTCGTTCACTGCCAGATCGGCCAGGACCTTACGGTCGATCTCGATGGCCGCCTTTTTCAGGCCGGCGATCAGGCGGCTGTAGGACAGACCGTTCTGACGAGCACCAGCGTTGATACGGGCGATCCACAGTGCGCGGAACTGACGCTTGCGCTGACGACGGTCACGGTAGGCGTATTGGCCAGCCTTGATCACCGCCTGCTTGGCAACGCGGAACACGCGCGAGCGTGCACCGTAGTAGCCCTTGGCGAGCTTCAGAATTTTCTTGTGACGACGACGGGCGATAACGCCACGCTTAACACGAGCCATGAATTAATCCTCTACCTTAATAATCAGCGCAGACGCAGGGAGCGTTCTACGCGCGCAACGTCAGACTTGTTCAGCATCGAGGTGCCGCGCAGTTGACGCTTACGCTTGGTGGTCATCTTGGTCAGGATGTGGCTCTTGAAGGCGTGCTTGTGCTTGAGGCCACCAGCAGTCTTCTTGAAGCGCTTGGCCGCGCCACTTTTGGTCTTCATCTTTGGCATGTTCGGATACTCCGCATTGAGTGATTACGCATAACCGCAAGGCCTGCCAGTGCCCTGGTGGTTACTTTTTCTTCTTGGGAGCGATGACCATCATCAGCTGGCGTCCTTCCAGCTTAGGATGCTGCTCGACGGTGCCGTACTCCACGAGGTCGGCTTCGACCCGCTTCAACAGCTCCATCCCCAGCTCCTGGTGAGCCATCTCACGGCCGCGGAATCGCAGGGATACCTTGGCCTTGTCCCCTTCACTAAGGAAACGTACCAGGTTGCGTAGTTTTACCTGGTAATCCCCTTCTTCCGTCCCTGGACGAAACTTGATTTCTTTGACCTGCGCCTGCTTCTGGTTCTTCTTGGCGACCGCAGCCTGCTTCTTCTTCTCGAACAGGTGCTTGCCGTAGTCCATGATGCGGCAGACAGGAGGCACCGCGTCGGCCGAAATCTCAACCAGGTCCAGCTTCGCCTCTTCGGCTAGGCGGATCGCCTCATCGATCGAAACAACACCAACCTGCTGGCCATCAGCTCCAATCAACCGTACCTCACGAGCCGAGATGTTCTCGTTGATCGGGGGTTTCGGTTGAGCTCGCTTATCCTGTCTCATTTCACGCTTAATAATGATTACTCCGAGTCTTGGCGACCACGCCGGGAAACCGCCTGTGCCAACAGCTCAGCGAACTGGGTGACGGGCATGGAGCCCAGGTCTTCCCCTTCGCGCGTACGCACCGCGACGGCCTTCGATTCAACTTCCCGATCTCCAATAACCAAGAGATAGGGAACCTTGAGCAAAGTATGCTCGCGGATTTTAAAGCCGATCTTCTCGTTTCTCAAGTCGGACTTGGCACGGAATCCGCTTTCCCCGAGGATCCGCACCACCTCGGCGGCGAAATCGGCCTGCTTGTCGGTGATATTCATCACCACCGCCTGGGTCGGCGCCAGCCAGGCCGGGAAGGCTCCGGCGTAGTGCTCGATGAGCATGCCGATGAAGCGCTCGAAGGACCCGAGGATCGCACGGTGCAGCATCACCGGGCGCTTACGGTTGTTGTCCTCGGCGATGTAGCTGGCGTCCAGGCGCTCCGGCAGGTTCGGGTCGTACTGCAGGGTGCCGCACTGCCAGTTACGGCCGAGGCAGTCCTTCAGGGTGAACTCGATCTTTGGCCCATAGAACGCGCCCTCGCCCGGCTGGTATTCCCAGGCCAGGCCGGATTCGTTCAGCGCATCGGCCAGCGCGCCTTCGGCGCGATCCCACAGCTCGTCGGAACCGACGCGCTTGGCCGGACGGGTCGACAGCTTCATGGCGATGTCGGTGAAACCGAAGTCGCGGTAGACCTGCAAGGTCAGCTTGATGAAATCGGCCGCTTCCTTCTTCACCTGCTCTTCGGTGCAGAAGATATGCGCGTCGTCCTGGGTGAAGCCGCGTACGCGCATGATCCCGTGCAGCGCGCCGGACGGCTCGTTGCGGTGGCAGGCGCCGAACTCGGCGAGGCGCAGCGGCAGGTCGCGGTAGGACTTCAGGCCCTGGTTGAAGATCTGCACGTGGCACGGGCAGTTCATCGGCTTGACCGCGTAGTCGCGGCTTTCCGAGGAGGTGGTGAACATGTTCTCGGCGTAGTTCGACCAGTGGCCCGAACGCTCCCAGAGGATGCGGTCGACCACCTGCGGGGTACGCACTTCGACATAGCCATGGTCGCGCTGGACCTTGCGCATGTACTGCTCGAGCACCTGGTAGACGCTCCAGCCATTCGGGTGCCAGAACACCATGCCCGGCGCTTCTTCCTGCAGGTGGAACAGGTCGAGCTGCTTGCCGATGCGGCGATGGTCGCGCTTCTCGGCCTCTTCGATGCGCTGGATGTAGGCCGCCAGTTGCTTCTTGTCGGCCCAGGCGGTGCCGTAGATGCGTTGCAACTGCTCGTTCTTCGAGTCGCCGCGCCAGTAGGCGCCGGAAATCTTGGTCAGCTGGAACGCCTTGAGGAAGCGGGTGTTCGGCACGTGCGGGCCGCGGCACATGTCCACGTACTCCTCATGGAAGTACAGGCCCATGGCCTTCTCGTCCGGCATGTCGTCGATCAGGCGCAGCTTGTAGTCTTCGCCACGGGACTTGAACAGCTCGATGACCTCGGCGCGCGGGGTCATCTTCTTGATCACGTCGTAGTCCTTGTCGATCAGCTCGCGCATGCGCTGCTGGATCGCCGCCATGTCCTCGGGGGTGAAGGGGCGCTCGAAGAAGATGTCGTAGTAGAAGCCTTCCTCGATCACCGGGCCGATGACCATCTTCGCGGTCGGATAGAGCTGCTTGACCGCATGGCCGACCAGGTGGGCGCAGGAGTGGCGGATGATCTCCAGTCCTTCCTCGTCCTTGGGCGTGATGATCTGCAGGGTCGCGTCGCGATCGATGGTGTCGCAGGCGTCGACCAGGCGGCCGTCGACCTTGCCGGCGAGGGTCGCCTTGGCCAGGCCTGCGCCGATGGATTGGGCCACCTCGGCCACGGAGACCGGGTGATCGAAGGAACGTTGACTGCCGTCGGGAAGAGTAATGATGGGCATGGCGCCTCCTCTCCTAGTGGTGACCCCTACCAAAGGCCACGTGGGTTGGGATGTGCCAGTAAGCGTCGCCCGCCGGGCCGGCCTGCCTCACAGTGGCAGGCGCCTTGCGGCACCCCTGCGCCGAAGCGCGCGGACGGAGATCACTGGGAATGGATACTGACGAAAAACGCCGGAGCTGATCCGGCGCGAAGCGCCCATGGTAAAGCATCCGCGGCGAGCTGACGAGCGGTCAGTTCGCCCGGCCTCGCTTCAGGACGTTTCCACGTCCGGCGCAACGCCATCGACGCGCGCCAGGAACTCCAGCACCGACCGGTTGAAAGCCGCCGGACGGGTGGCATTGAGGCCATGGGACGCGCCCTGGATGCGTTGCAGCTCGGCGCGCGGCAGGGCCGCCGCCAGCGCCTCGGCGGTGGCCGGGAATGGCAGCGGGCTGCGTTCGCCATTGAGGATCAGGCTCGGCAGGTCGATCGAGCGCAGTTCCGACAGCGCCAGCGCCGGCGGCTGGTCGGCCACCTGCCCGACCAGGGTCATGGCGTTGTCCAGCGTCATTCGGCGGAACGTCGCCGACGAGCGTTTCCATACCCCGGCGCCGCTCACCGTATCGACGAACAGTTCCAGTCCCCGTTCCGCCTCGCCGCCACGGATCAATTCGAGCGCCTGGCGCCGGAACTGGTTGCGTTCCAATGGTTCCTCGGGCGCAGGCAGGCCGGCGTGGGCGTAGACCTCGGCGGCATAGTCGCCGCCGGGATCGGCCAGGCTCAGCGAACGCAGGGCGTCCGGAGCGGCCAGCGCCAGGCGCAA
>NZ_KV828512.1:238814-270013 GCF_001836405.1 Pseudomonas sp. HMSC057H01
GCTCGCCGAGCCGCTCGACCAGCGCCAGCAGGTCGGCGACGTGGCGGGCGCTGGTGAAGTCCGCACCCTGCCCGTCCCAGCGCTCGGGGTAGTAGTGACGCAGGCTCGGCACGATCAGCCGGTGGCGCTCGCCGAGGCTGCGCAACTGCCATTGCCAGTAGCGGTAGTCGCAGAGCGAACCGTGGACCAGTAGCACCGGCGTGCCCTCGCCCAGGTCCTGATAGACCAGTTGATACCCATCCACCTCGAACGAGGCGAGTTCGCCACTCATGCACGCAACCCTTTCGGTTTCTTTTTCGACTCAGCGCGACGAACGGTGATCGGGCCCGCAGCCCGATGCACGGCATCGCCTGGAAAAGATGGATGTTAGCGGCCTGAGGTCACGCCCCGTAATGACAAATAGGTCTAGGGCCGTCTCGCCCGCTGGGCTAGGCTGGAAGTTCCCCTGCGGAGGTGACGCCGATGAATACGCCGATCTTCTACGAGCTATTCCGCAACCACCCGCTGCATGCCCCGTCCGCCCGGACCCTGGCGAGCATGCTGGCTCTCGGCCTGGCGCTGGCCGGGGTATGGGCCCTGCTGCTGGGCTGGGGCATCGGCCTGGGCATCGACAACTTCGCCATGTACTTCGGCTGGACCGCCTTGCTCATGACCATCCTCCTGGTCGCGCTGTTCCTCGGCGCCACGCTGTTGCGCATGGAGGCCATCTGGCTGGCCTTCCTGCTCGCCCTGCCCCTGCTGACCAGCCTGACCGGCTGCCTGGCTCTGGTCGGCGCCGGCCCCGAGTGACCGCGTTTCAGACCATGGTCGAAGACCGATTGCAGTAATTCCCCTTCCCGCAGGGTCTATCCTTGGGTAAGAGGAGGACGAACCATGACTCCCGAATCCTTCGTCACATTGCTGATCGTCGCCTGGCTGGGCCTCGCCGGCGTCACCCTGTGGGCCTTCCTGCGCGTGCCGCGTCGGCGCGCGCGCCTGCAACGCAAGGCACGGCAAGCCGAAAACCGGCATCCCGCGCGACCGCCACAGCCTCTTCCACAACGCAGCTGAAGCCGCCACGCCGACCGGTCACGGCAGGAAGGCGTGCTGGGAAACCCCCAGCAACAGATAGGCCGCCAGCACGGTGAACGCGAGAAAACCCACGACGTAACGCAGCATCCCGACTCCTGTCAGTCATTTCATCCCTGATGCTGACCCGAACGACCTTGCATCGTTCTGCGCCAGCCTGCCGAAGCGCCGAACGGGCAGGCCAGCCCTGGCCTTCCCTTCCGACACGAGCGGGGCCGGTCGATCCTCGCCCAGCCCCTCGAAGCTTCACTCTAGCACTCTCGCCCGCCCTGCCGGAGGCCTCCGCCAGGATTCCGGACGAACCGTTCAGCCCGCCATGTAGCTCGGCAGGCCGCGCTCCTGCAAACGACGCAGGGTACCGACCACATCCACCGGCAGGCTCCCTGCCTCCAGGGCCAGGTCGCGGCGCACGGCGTTGATGAACCAGTACATGCGCTTCTCGTCGGCCAACTGGGCGGCGGACACCACGCGACGGGTCACGATCTCTTCGCCGTTGCGCAGGGTCAGCAGGGCGCCGCCGTCCGGACGCATCTGGGTGGATACGGCAAAGGTGGCCTGGAAGGCATCGAACAGCATCTTGATGGACTTTTCCATGATCGTTTATCCCCTCTTGCATGAAAACCGACCGCGAACTTCAGCGCAGCCGCAACACGGGGAAAGGTGGCAGCTTTCATGCCAGCCACATGGAAAATTAAAACCATTTAAAATCAATAGCTTGTGAAAATACTCAGCGAAGCGGTCCGTGCAAACTGCAAGATCATGCGAAATGCACCATGCGATTTGCCAGCAGGCTCAGTCGGAAAACAGCGGCCGGCCCCGCGCATCGAAGCCGCGCACCCGGTACAGCGCCGCTTCCGCCAGCGACAGCGCGGCCGCCGGACTCTCGCACGGCGGCTGGCCCGGCAGCACCAGCCATTCGGTGCGTCCGTCGTCGATGCTGGTTATCTCGATCTCGGCCAGATAGCCGCTGTCCTCGCGCAACCAGGTGGCGCGCAGTTCGAACTCGCCAAAACGCCTGCCGGACACCCGCCAGCCTCCCTTCGGAAAAGTCGTCGCAGTGTAACCAGGCCGGGCGTCGATCAGCCAGCCAGGTCGGCCAGCGCCTCGCGCTCCTCTTCGCGCAGGGTCAGGACCCGGCAACCCCGCTCGGTGACCAGCACGGTGTGCTCGTACTGGGCCGACAGGCGGCGGTCGCGGGTGGTCACGGTCCAGCCGTCCTTGTGCAGCTTCACCGCGTGGCCGCCCTGGTTGATCATCGGTTCGATGGTGAAGGTCATCCCGGCCTTTAGCCGCGCACCCGCGCCAGCGCGACCGAAGTGCAGGACCTGCGGCGCCTCGTGCATCTTGCGGCCGATGCCATGACCGCAGTATTCGCGGACCACCGAATAACCGTTGGCTTCGGCGTGACTCTGGATGGCATGCCCGATATCGCCGAGGGTGGCGTCCGGGCGCACCACGCGGATCGCCCGGTACAGGCATTCGCGGGTGACGTCGAGCAGCTTCTGCGCCTGGCGGTCGATGGCGCCGACCCGGTACATCTTGCTGCTGTCGCCGAAATAGCCGTCCTTGATCACCGTGACGTCGACGTTGACGATATCGCCGTCGCGGAGGATCTGCTGCGCCGACGGCCAGCCATGACAGACCACCTCGTTGACCGAGGTGTTCACCGTGAACGGATAGCCGTACTGCCCCTTGCTGCCGGGAATCGCCGCGAGGGTGTCGACGATGTAGCGCTCGCAGAAGCGGTCGATCTCTGCCGTGCTGATGCCTGGCCGCACCACCTCGTCGAGGGCTTCGAGGACTTTCGCGGTGAGCGCGCCGGCCACGCTCATGCGCTGGATTTCCTCCGCGCTCTTGATCATCCCGAGATCCTCGCCGCGTCCTGCTCGCGGCGGTCGCTTTCGCGCGCTTCGTCCATCAATTGGCGTAGCACCTGCGCATAGGTCAGGCTGGGATTGGCTTCGATCAGCATGCCGATGCGCATCCAGTGCTCGGCCTGGGCATTGATCGAGCGCGACATGGCCTTGCAGGCGATGCGCGCCTCTTCGTGCAATTGCTCGGAAATCTTCACCAGGCCCACACTACACCTCGACTACAAAACATATACGGAACGCATACTAACCATCGCATGGACGCGGCGCAAACGGGAAGGTCCGCCCTCGCCTGGCCATGGACTGGCCACGATTGGCATCTCCTGCAAAATCAGTAACATGCGGATTTTTTTGGAAGTTGCCGCATGCTTTCCCGTTTGTTTGTAGGCCTTTTCGCCCTCCTCCTCGCCAGCGCCGGCCAGGCCAACGCCCCGCGCACGTTCTCCGAAGCGAAGAAAATCGGCTGGAAGCTCTACGCCCGGCAATCCGTGGAGTTCTACTGCGGCTGTCGCTACTCGGGAAATCGTGTCGACCTCGCCAGTTGCGGCTACAAGCCGAGGAAGAACGCCAACCGCGCGCGGCGCATCGAGTGGGAACACATCGTTCCGGCCTGGGTGATCGGTCACCAGCGACGCTGCTGGCAGAACGGCGGGCGGAGCAACTGCGCGAGGCACGACAGCACCTACCAGCGCGCCGAGGCCGACCTGCACAACCTGGTGCCGAGCATCGGCGAGGTCAACGGCGACCGCAGCAACTTCGGCTTCGGCTGGCTGCCGCAGAAACCCCAGCAATACGGCGCCTGCCCGATGGTGGTGGACTTCAAGGCGCGCAAGGCGATGCCACGCCCGCAGATTCGCGGGATGATCGCCCGCACCTACTTCTACATGAGCGACCGCTACGGTCTGCGCCTGTCGAAGCAGGATCGCCAGCTCTACAACGCCTGGCACAAGCAGTACCCGCCACAGACCTGGGAGCGCCAGCGCAACCACATGGTCGGCTGCGTGATGGGCTGGGGCAATCCCTATGTCGGCCCGGTGGACCTGGCAACCTGCAGCAACCTATCCTCGCGTCGACGCTGACCTCCGCCGGAGTAGCCCATGATCTTCCGCACCCTCGCCCTGTTGCCGCTCTGCGCCGCCCTGGCGTTCGCCGCCGACGCCGGGGAGCGCCGCTTCGACTGCACGGTGGTGGCGATACACGACGACGCCAGCCTGGGCTGCCGCCTGCCCGGCGCGAACAAGGCACTGCGCATCCAGCTCAATGCCGTCGAGCTACCGGCCGCCGAGCCCTGGCGTCGGCGCGCCCGGGAAGCCCTGGAAGACATGCTGCTCGGCAAATCGGCGACCATCCGCGAGCAAGGCCGCGACGCGCACTTCCGCATCCTCGGCGCGGCCTGGGTGACCCCGGCCGACTGCCCCACCTGCGGACATACCCTGGATGCCGGGCTGGCCCTGCTGACCATTGGCCTGGCCAGTTGGCGCGACGCGCCGGACAGCGGCCAGACGGCCGAGGCGCGCGGCCAGTACCGGTTCGCCGAGGAAGAAGCACGGGCGCGCAAGGCTGGCCAGTGGGGACCGCGCGACGCCGCTCCTACAGATGGATCTCCGCGAACTTGATGCCCAGCCCGCGCAGCTCCTTGACCGCGTCGTCGAGCCGGCGGAACGACATCACCTCGTCGCTCTCGTCGACCAGGAAATAGCTGCGCCCGCCGTCCTTCTTGAAGAACACGATCCATTCCCTGGCCAGGGTGGGATTGGCGATGATGTGGGTCGCCGAGATCTTCCCTGCCGCCTGCCTGTCCCGAACCTTCTCGCGCTTCATTGCCTTCCCGTCAGCTGTGTGGAAAGGCGGAATTATCGCATCATCGGTTCCCGCGGCGAAAAAACTCAGCGTGCCGCCATCGCCATTTCCATGCCCGGCACGGCCAGTTCCCGGCGGATGCTGCGGATCAGCCATTCGGTCTCCGGCGGCGCGCTGAGCTGCGGCGAGGGTATGGTGCGAGCTACGTAGCGGCCGTCGGCGGCCTGCAACTGCAACAACAGCGCGCCGTCGTGGCGGCTCTTGCTGGACAACTGGAACTCGGGAAAGGCAGCGGCGATTTTCTTCAGGTCGACAGACATGGTGCGCTCCATTTCTGAGAAGTTGGACGGAGGCCCGCCGCGCGGCGGGCAGGCGCAGTCTGGCTAACGGATGCGACCGAATGATGACGCCGGCGACGAACCAATTCGCCCGCCGTGGCGTCCCAGAAAGGACGCGACGAATTTCACCCAACGGAAAACGCCTGGCGGCAAGCGGCCATCGGTGGTCGATCGTCATCGGCACGCACACAGCAAGGAGATGGAATGTTCCGTACGGCTTATCGGGAAATAGGCCTGTTCGGCCTGGTCAAGCGCACCGTGAACGAGTTCCTCGAGGACGACATGCCGACCTACGCCTCGGCCCTCGCCTACCAGATGCTGTTCTCGCTGTTTCCGTTCCTGCTGGTGCTGATCACCCTCGTAGGCTACCTGCACCTGCCGGAGTTCTTCGCCTGGCTGCGCGAGCAGGCGGCGTTGCTGCTGCCGCCCGAGGCGATGGATCAGGTCAACCCGGTGATCGACCAGTTGCAGCAGCAGAAAGGCGGCCTGCTGTCGATCGGTATCGCGGTGGCGCTGTGGACCTCCTCGGCGGGCATCCGCTCGATGATGATCGCGCTCAACGCCGCCTACGACGTGAAGGAGAGCCGCCCGGTATGGAAGCGCTTCTCCCTGTCGATCCTCTACACCCTCGGCATCGCCCTGTTGTTGCTGGTGGCGGCCGGCCTGATGGTCACCGGGCCGCAGGTAATCGCCTGGATCGCCGGCCTGGTCGGTCTGGAACAGTACCTGGTGACGCTCTGGACCTGGCTGCGCTGGCCTCTTGCGGTGTTCCTGCTGATGCTCGCGGTGGCGCTGTTCTACTACTTGGTGCCGGATGTCGAGCAGCGTTTCCGCTTCATCACTCCCGGCTCGGTGCTCTCGGTGATCGCCTGGATCGCCGCGTCCCTCGCCTACGGCTTCTACGTGAAGAACTTCGCCAACTACAACGCCATGTACGGCAGCATCGGGGCGATCATCATCCTCCTGCTGTACTTCTACCTGTCGGCGGCAGTGGTGCTGTTCGGCGCAGAACTGAACGCGGTGATCGAACACCATTCGGAAGACGGCAAGGACCCTGGCGAACGCGAACTTCCGGACAACGACGACCCCGAACTCAAGGCTTGAGCAGGGCGTCGGCCTCGCTGACGCTGGCCTTGCCGGTGGCGCGCCGGTACAGACACAGCTCGCGGCCCTGGCGGCCCTGCATGTGCGGCTGCGGATAGCGGCCCTGCAGGAGCAGCGCCGAATAGCCCACCTCATCGTCGAAGGGCAGTACCTGCCCCACCGCGCGTACCTGGCGCAAGCCGCTGGCTTTCAGGCAGGCGGCACGCACCATGGCGTCGTGCGCCTGCCACGCCTCGGCCGTGGAAGCCCAGGCCGGCGCCGAACCGAGCAGCAGGCAGACCAGCGATCCCGCAACCACCCTCGACATTGCGCACCTCGCATCGCCGGAAACAGGCAGGAAAAGAGAAGCCCCCGGGACCACAGCGGCAACTAAAGGCCCCGGGGGCGATGAGGCGGCAGTTACACCTCGCAGCAATGGACATTGCCCCGCGAAAAATAGTTCTACGCTCGCCGACGAAGCGCTCAGCCGGCCCAGCCCAGCACCAGCGCAGCCAGGACGAGGTAGCGGAGCGTCTTGGCCAGGCCGACGATCAGCAGGAAACTCCAGCAGGGCTCACGCATGATGCCGGCCACCAGCGTCAGCGGATCGCCGATGACCGGCACCCAACTGAGCAGCAGGGTCCAGCGGCCGTAGCGGCGATAGTGTCGCTGCGCCCTGAGCAACTGCACCTCGCCCACGGGAAACCAGCGGCGACCGCGGAAATGCTCGAGGTAGCGACCCAGCCACCAGTTGACCCAGGAACCCAGCACATTGCCGACGATGGCCAGCGCCAGCAGCCACGCGACCGACTGGCCGCCGCGCAGCAGCAAGGCGGCCAGCACGGTTTCCGACTGCAACGGCAGCAGGGTCGCCGAACCGAACGCCGAGAGGAACAGCCCGGCGTACGCGGCCCAGTCAGTCAACACCGAACGCTCCCAGCGCCATTCGCATCCCCACTCCAATCCGAAAAAAACTGACCTGGGACAGCCGTCCCGAGGCCGGCGAAGCATACCCTGGCAGGCAAGGGCATTTCCCCGGTTATCCGAAAAGGAGGCAGGCCATGTTCATTCCCGGCCATCTGCATCTCGCCTCGGCCAGCGAAGTCGACCGCCAGGCATTCGATATCCACCTGCGCTACCGGGTCCTGGAGGCCGAGGCCCGCCCGGTGGCCGTACACTTCGACATGGAGGGCCGGATCGACGGCCAGCCTTTCAGCGAAAGCTTCGAACTGCCACGCGACGCCGCCGTGCATTTCGCCAGCCGTGCCAGTCGCCTGGCCCGGCGCCACGGCCTGCGCTTGCGGCAGGGACCGATCGTGCGCCAGCGCCGCGAGTACGACGCTATGTTCGACGACCTGCGCCGACGCCTGAAACTCAAGAGCGGCGAAGCGATCGACCTCGACCGCTACCTGCGCGGCGAGGCCGGGGCATCCTGAAACGGCTCTCCCGCATGCTACGGAAACCCCCGACGCAGGCCATGCCGTGCAACTTTCAGCGAAGCGGGCGACTCCATACCTAGGTAACCATCCTCGTCAAGGAGACCGACATGACTCTGAAAACCCGCTCCGCTCGCGCCAAGCAGGCTATCCAGGACCAGGCCATGGCCGAACTGCAGGACCTGATCGCCGAGGTGGACCAGTTGATGAGCGGCACCGGCAGCCTGGCCGGCAAGGAGGGCGCGAACCTGCGTGAACAGATCAATTCCGTGCTGCATCGTGGTCGCGACGCCATCGAGCGCACCCGCCGCGGCGTGGTGCAACGCAGCCAGGCGGCCGCCGAAGCGACCGAGGAATACGTCGAGGACCATCCCTGGCAGACCATCGCCGTCTCGGCCGGCGCCGGCTTCCTCCTCGGCCTGCTGGTGGGCCGCCGCTAGGGCGTTTCCGCAGGCAACAGAAAGCCCGCGCTCGGCGGGCTTTTCGGCAAGGCAAGGGCCTTGGCTCAGGCGGAGATCGCCGCCTCCAGCGGCCAACTCAGTTCCCAGGTTCCCTTCAAGGCTTCCGCCTCGTCACGACTGGTGAAGGGTCCGGCCCACATGGCACCGTCCACCATCAGGATCCAACAGGCCAGCAATCCCTTGCTGCGCAGCGATTCGGGAACGGACGTCCCCACCAGCACGGCGACTTCGATTCTGGACATAGGCTGACTCCGGTTATCATTAGCTTGCTAATAATAAGCGCCCGCCCCTTCGCCATGAAGCGCGCCGCGCACAACAGTCTTTTTCATCTGCGACAAAATTACCCACCCCCGGCTCCCACGGCGGCCCTGCCGTCCCGCCGGCTATAGTGGAAAAACAGCGAATCTAGGAGGAACCGTCATGGACACCAGCCCGCACACCTTTTCCAACCTGTTCCGCCAGTTGGGGCTCCCCGCTGGGCGGGACGACATCGTCGCCTTTCTCGCCCGGCACCACCTCGAGGAGGGCACGGCGCTGCCCGATGCGCCATTCTGGAACCCTGCCCAGGCCAGCTTCCTGCGCGAGGCCCTGGCCGAGGACTCCGACTGGGCCGAACAGGTCGATGAACTGGCCTTGCAACTGACCCGCTGAAAAAAACGCAAACTGATGCGCTGACGGCTCTATCGTGCGGAACTTGCTATGAGTTGGCGGGGAATTTCAAGTCACCGGCATCGATAGCCACTATCAGCCCAAAGCATTTTTCCCCAGCGGAGCGGCGTGAGATCGTAGCGGCGTCGGGAGAACCCCAAGTCCCCGACGCTCCTTTGAAGACCATCGCCCTCCCCCCGCAGATGGTCTTTTTTTTGCCCGCGATTGGGCCGTGCCCCGACCAGCTGGCCCAGGACATGGAACATTCCGTTACGTCCCCCACTGAACTTTTCACCCGTGCCTCGGTGTCTTACCCTGCTCGCGTTACCACGTAAGGAGAACCTCAAGGACATGAAAGCACTACTGATCGCCGCCGGCGTTGCCGCTCTTTCCAGCACTGCCATGGCCGCCAAACTGGATGAAAAGGTTCCCTACCCGAAGGCAGATGCCGGCTTCACCCGCCAGGTCATCCACCTGCCGAAACAGGACACGGAAGACGCATTCAAGGTCGAGATCATCGCCGGCAAGACCCTCGAGGCCGACTGCAACCAGCAGCGCCTGGGCGGCGAGCTGGAAGAACACACCCTGGAAGGCTGGGGCTACTCCTACTACCGCCTGGACAAGGTCAGCGGGCCGATGAGCACGATGATGGCCTGCCCCGGCCAGAAGAAGGAGCAGCGCTTCATCCCGGTGGTCGGCGAAGGCTTCCTGCTGCGCTACAACAGCAAGCTGCCGATCGTGGTCTATGCGCCGAAGGACGTGGAGGTCCGCTATCGGATCTGGTCAGCGTCCGAAAAGGTCGAGAAAGCGGTCAGCGAATAAACGCCGCGCATGAAAAAGCCGCCCACGGGCGGCTTTTTCGTTGCGCCGGCGTCAGCCCGGCACCAGGCCGATGTTCAGGCCGGAGTCCACGGTGATCCGGTAATGCGTGGTCTGCCCGTTCTGCACATGCACCACCTGCTTGGGCGCCTCGCCGCGGCAGATCCCATCGCCCTGCACGGATACCACCCGCAGCCCCGCCGGAAGACGGAAACGCGCGCTCTCGCCGGCCTGGATCTCAGCGGCCAGGCGGCTATCGATGATCAAGCGGGTATTGCAGACGCTGCCGAGGAACTCGCGGTCCCGGGAAACCACCAGGAAGGCGTCGCCGTCGTCACGGAACTGGTAGTTGTACAAACGCTCCTTCGGTACCTGGTCCGTCTCGTCGAGCGAGGGCGTCGATGTCGAACAACCCGCCAGCAAGACGGCCCCCAGTAGCATCCCCAAAATCCGCATAGTGACCCCAATCCGTTCATCGAAATGCCGCACCCCATCCTCGCCGGGGCAGACCTTCATGGCTTGCGGTCGTACTTCCTCCCTGAACCGGCACCACAGCGCACGTCCGTCTAAGGTAGGCGATTTGCCCCGGCCAAGGCGAGCGCGAATGGCGCTGAAGAAAAAAAATCCTCAGACGGAGGCCGCCTCGCCGGCCGGCAACGCGGAAGTCGGGAGGCCGAACAGGCGATCGAAGGCCCAGTTGAAGAGGAAGGTGTAGCACGGGATCAGGACGATAAGCGCCAGGTCCAGCCAGAACGCCTCCAGCAGGGAAATCCCCATCCACCAGGCGATCAGCGGGATCAGGTAGACCACCAGGGTCAGCTGGAAGCCGATGGCGTGCGCCACCCGCCGCGCAATGCTGCGTCCGCGCACGGCCTGGCGCCGCTCCCAGAACTCGAACAGGCAGTTGTAGATGAAGTTCCAGGTCACCGCGACGGTGGTGATCACCACCGCCAGGGGGCCGGTGGTAGTGGGCGTGGAACCGGCGAGCAGGGCCAGCCCCAGGGTCGAGATACTCATCCCGATCAATTCGTAGGCGGTCACGTAGACCAGTTTGCGCTTGATGCCTTGCACGTGGACCTCTCGGGCGTGATAGCGGAAAGGCGGGCAAGGTTGGATCAATTTTCTTGACAGAAAAAGTCAGCAGCTTTCAGATCTGCTGATAGGAGAATTGCCATGAACTTTTCCAGCGATACCATCGAGCTGTTCCTCGCCGTCCTCGACCGCGGCTCCTTTTCCGGCGCCGCCCGTGCCTTGGGTCGAGTGCCTTCGGCGGTGAGCATGGGCATCGCCAACCTCGAGGCGGAGCTGGGTTTCGCCCTTTTCGAGCGAACCCACCGCGAAGCCCGTCCTACGGCGCTGGCCAGGGCCCTGGCACCGCAAGCGCGGATGATCGCCGAGCAGCTCGCCCAGTTGCAGGTGCATGCGCTGGAACTCTCCCAGGGATTGGAAAGCCGCCTGTCGCTCGGCGTGGTTGCGGACATCGACAGCGGGCGGCTGTTCGGTGCCCTCCGCACCCTTTCCGAGCGCTACCCGCTGCTCGATGTCGAGGTGCTCAGCGCGGCGCAGGACGATGCCCTCGCCCTGCTCCATGGCGGCCGCATCAGCCTGTGCTTCGGATTCGCCGGCATCAGCGTGAACCCGCAGGAGCGCTTCCAGTATGTCGGCGCGGAATCGCTGGTCGCGACCATCTCGCCGCACCATCCCGCCCTGCAGAAGCCGGGGCAGGCGCTGTACCTGGAAGAGCTGGTGAACGTGCGGCAGATCCTGGTGGCCAGTTGCGACCTGCCGTTGGCCGACACCCGTCCGCTGATTGCCGGCGCCTGCTGGCGCACCGACAGCCTGGGCACGGCGCTGGAAATGGTCGAGGCGGGGATCGGCTGGGGCAATTTCCCGTTGTCCCGGGTCGCCCCGCTGCTGGCAACGGGAAGGCTGGTACGCCTGGACTTCAGGAATACCAAGAACGAGCTGAAACTGCCTGTCCACGCTATCTGGCTGAAAAACCAGCCATTGCGCAAGGCCGCCCAGGAACTGGTTGGCATGCTGGCCACCCGTCCCGATTGAAGCGTTATGGAATGCACTTCACAGAAAAAACGAGACCCGTCACGCGAATCGCCGCACACGCCGGCTCCCCGGCCTCCAGTACTTGATCTCGATCAAGCGCAGCGCCGGCCATAGGCAGATGATCGTTCTGCGGCCATCCTCCGTTTGCGGCCGTAGAGCTCCGGACACTTCATGCTAGGGGGGCCGGAGCTCTTCCCTCTTCCTCGCGGCTCAGGAACAGGTCCTGGCCGCATCGATGAAGGCCCCGCGGGTGACCCAGGGCTGCTGGTCATGGATTCGCACCAGGCTGCCACCCCTCGCCGGCTGCACCTCCAGCCACTGCCCAGCGTCCGCCAGGCGATAGCCGCGGCCTTCCTCCACCAGCGCCACGCCCGGCGCCTGGCGTTGCCACTTGGGCAAGACGCACATCGCGTAATCGTAGGGAGCCTTGCTGGTGCTGGCGGCCAGCGCCGGGGCGTTCGAAGCGGGAGGCGAGGCACAGGCGGAGAGGGCCAGGGCGGCGAATACAGCGATAAGAATCTTCATGTCACGTCCCTCTTTGTCGATCCGTTCACGATTCGACGGTATCACCGCCCAAAGCGAGAACTGCAGCGACTTCGCGGCATGGTACTTATCGATAAGGTTGATATTGCAGGCGCATGACGAAGCGATCCGGCAACGCCCGATTCAGAGCCTATGGAAGGGGCTTTCCTTGCACTTTGGTTATTAGCAAATGACTCGAAGCTTTCTTGGATCGAACAATGTTCTGGTATTGTTGCGCCGCCAACGGGAGAAACAAGAAACCAGAACCGCCACGCACGGTAAATGGGACAAATGACTCCCGTGCACTTCGAACCTTGCGCTTCCTTCAATTTCAGCGCACATCAAGCCAACAACCAGGAACAATAAGATGTTGAAGAAAAGGATTTGCCTGCTGGCACTGGGCATCGCGACTGCAAGCCAGGCGATGGCCAATGACCAAGAAGCAGCAAAGGGGTTTGTCGAGGACAGCCACCTCGATCTGTTCTTCCGCAATGGCTACATCAGCCGTGACTACAAACATGGCCGGCAGGACAAGGCCGAATGGGGCCAGGCCGCCACTGCCACCTTCACCTCCGGCTTCACCCAGGGGACGGTGGGCGTCGGTGTCGACGCGTTCGGCCTGTACGCGGTACGCCTGGACGGCGGCAAGGGTCGTAGCGGCGCCGCCGGTATCGACTTCTTCAAGCAGGGCGACAGCGGCTCCGCGGCGGACGATCTGTCCAAGGGCGGCGCGGCGGTGAAGTTCCGCATCTCCAACACCGTGCTCAAGTACGGCGACCAGATGCCCAGCCTGCCGGTGCTCAGCTACGACAACTCGCGCCTGCTCCCGGAAAGCTACAGCGGCACCCTGATCACCTCCAAGGAGATCGAGGGCCTGGAGCTGAACGCCGGTCGCTTCACCGCGGAATCCCGCAAGAGCGCCGAAGGGCGCGACAGCGGCGGCCTGAAGAGCATCAACGTGTTCGGCGGCAAGTACGCCTTCACCGATCACTTCAACGCCTCGCTGTACGCTTCCGACGTCGAGGACGTACTGAAGAAGCAGTACATCAACCTGAACTACACCATCCCGCTGCAGGCCGACCAGTCGCTGAACTTCGACTTCAACGGCTATCGCACCAAGCTGGACAGCGACTTCGCCGACCAGAACTTCAACGGTAACCGCGACAACAAGATCTGGAGCCTGGCGGCGTCCTACACCATCGACGCCCACACCTTCATGATCGCCCACCAGCGCAACACCGGCGACACCGGCTACAACTACGGCTGGTACCAGAACGCCGGCGGCATCGGCGACGGCGGCACCACCATCTGGCTGGCCAACTCCTACTGGTCGGACTTCAACGCCGAGGACGAGCGTTCCTGGCAGGTCAGCTACGCCCTGGACTTCGCCAAGTACGGCGTGCCCGGCCTGACCTACCGCGTAGCCTACGTGCGCGGCGACAACATCAAGACCGCCGAGACCAGCAACGGCAAGGAGCGCGAGATCTTCAACCAGGTCCAGTACGTGGTGCAGAGCGGTCCGGCCAAGGACCTCACCCTGCGTCTGCGCAGCTCGTTCCTGCGTGTCTCCAACGACGCCCGCTCGTACAACGACGACGGCAACGAAATCCGTGCCTTCGTCGAGTACCCGTTCAGCGTGTTCTGATCAAACCTGCGAGCGCGACGAGAACCCCGGGCCAGTCCCGGGGTTTTCTTTTTTGCGTTTCGTGCGCCAGTTCAACCTTATCGGGTGGCGCCGCACAGCATCGGAAAGCCGGTGATAGCATTCGCTCTCGCTTGCCATTGCTTATCGATATCGACAATGCCGTTCCGGAAACACCTTCTGCTCCCCCTCCTCGGTCTTGCCTTGCTGCTCGGCGGTTGCGGCCCTAGCGTCAGCTACTCCTACATTCCGCCGACCAGCGATGCCGGCCTGCACTGCGTGAGCCAGTGCAATGCCGAGAAGCGCCAGTGCAAGACCCTCGCCAAGCTGCAGCAGCGCCAGGACGAGGCGCTCTACCAGGCGCAGAGCACGGCCTACAACTACTGCATGCAGAACAGCGACAAGAAGAAGCGCAAGTCCTGCCCCTACCCGCAGCGCAACTTCGATTTCGGCGACGACTGCCAGGACGAGTACCGCAGTTGCTACCAGTCCTGCGGCGGCACCATCCGCCGCATCGTCCACCAGGACTGAGGCGCGACGTCCGGCAGGCATCCCGGACGTGCGGCAATACCGTCAGGCGAAGACGAAGTACTTGCGCACCGTCTCCACTACCTCCCAGGTACCACGCAGGCCCGGCTCGATGACGAACACGTCGCCCGCCCTCAGGTGCACCGGTTGCTCGCCTTCCGGGGTGATGATGCAGTAGCCGTCGAGGAAGTGGCAGAACTCCCAGCGTTCGTAGTTCACCTCCCACTTGCCCGGCGTGCAGATCCAGGTGCCCATCAGCTTGCTGCCGTCCGCCGAGGCGTATGCGTTGAGGTTGACGGTATGCGGATCGCCGTCGATCCGCTTCCACTTGGTGGCGTCCAGCACGGGTACGGGACAGGTATCGCGCAGTACGGTGATGAAATCTGACATGGTCGCTCCAGGAAGGCAGTGGATGAATGCCTCACCATAGGGCCACGCGCGGGGCGCCGGTTGTCTGGGTTCGACATCGGCCTAGCTGAAAGCGCTAGGCAGCCCGGGCACTCAGCGACGCCTGCCATTCAGCGCTGCCAGCAGGTCGCAGACCATGATCAGCAGCAGCATGGGTACGGCGAACGGAAAGAACGCCAGCGCCGCGTATTCGTAGGCCTGGCCCGTCCACCACAGGCAAAGGCTGGCGACCGCCACGAGCAGGAAGCTGGCGGCGACGATGAACTTGCACAAGCGCGAGGCGAACCTGAGCGTATCGTCCACGACGAATCTCCTTCGGCGACTCCCCCGCAGTCTGCCGAAACCGCTCTGTCCCGGCGGTGACGCAAGAATGACGATTCGGACAGAATTGTTACGCCTGCCGCAAAACTTCATTCCACTTTGTTAGCTGGCTAATCAAGTTCCCCCTTGATATCGTCTTTTTCGCCAGATCCCCAAGGCCTGGCAAATGTCCCTTGTACAGGCCATTACCAACCCTCCCCCCGCTTGGTAATGGCCTTTTTTTTCCCTTCTGCCGTAGTCCATGGAGATCGCATGCCACGCATTGCCCTGGTCCTGGGTGTGCTGCTGGTCAGCGCCTGCGCACAGCCTGTCACGCCGGACTCGATAGTCGAGGAATCGTTTTCCCGCAGCGCCAGCGAACGCCAGCTGGAAGAGCTGAACCGCCAGGGCCTTCCCTACGAGCAGTACCGGCTGCGCCGCCAGCGCATTCTCGGCCGCTGATCCCGGCGCCGCGCCTAGCGCTTCTTCGGCACCACCGCCCGCACCGCCTCGCAGACGACCAGCCCGACCATCAGCGGGATCAGCAGCGGCAGGATCGACATCGAGAGGTTTTCCGCTCCCGAGCTGAGGAGAAACGGAAACTGGCTGAGGAAGGCGACCATCGCCAGGCTGAGCAGGATCAGCAGGCCGTAGAGGCATGACGCCAATTTCAGAGCTTTTTCCATGACCGGGTAGAAAGTGAAGGATTCGGAAGAAAATCTACCCGCCCCGCTCCCCCGGTATGGCGAGAAGCAAGATTTTTTCAGATTCGGGTGCCCCGAAAAGACGCGAACCCGACCGACCGATCACCCCTCCATGCCCGTCGCGACAACCCGATCGGTCGGGTCCGGACTTGCAACATACCGCCGTGCCGATATCACGTCGCCTACCGGAACAAGGAGTTGTTCTTTTCGACGAACGTCCTCACCTCCCGCTATCGCCCGCCCATCGCGACCTCGTATGCTCGCCGGGCGATGCCTCATGCCAGCAACCCTCACCCACAAGGGAGCAACACGATGAGCAACCTGCCTGCGATCATCCTGGTCCACGGCTTCTGGGGCGGCGCCGCCCACTGGAGCAAGGTCATTCTCGAACTGAAACGCCTCGGCCACGACAACCTGCATGCCGTCGAACTACCGTTGACCTCGCTGGCGGACGATGCCGAGCGGACGCGCAAGATGATCGCGCAGCAACAGGGGCCGGTCCTGCTGGTCGGACACTCCTATGGCGGCGCGGTGATCACCGAGGCCGGCAACCAGCCGAATGTGGTCGGGCTGGTCTATATCGCCGCCTTCGCCCCCGACAGCGGCGAAAGTCCCGGTGGCATCACCCAGGAGCACTTGCCCCTGGCCGCAGCGAACCTGGCGCCGGACAGCGATGGCTATCTCTGGGTGAAGGCGGACAGGTTCCACGAAAGCTTCTGCCAGGATCTCGCTGCGGACGAAGGGCTGGTCATGGGCATCACCCAGAAGGCTCCGCTGGCCAGCACTTTTGGCGATGCCATCGGCAGCCCGGCCTGGAAGAGCAAGCCCTCCTGGTACCAGATTTCCAGCGCCGATCGCATGATTGCGCCGGAGAACCAGGAGCGGATGGCCGCGCGGATCGCACCGAGGAAGATCGTCACCCTCGATGCCAGCCACGCGTCACTGGCCTCGCGAGCGAAGGAAGTAGCGGCGCTGATCGACGAGGCCGCCGTGGCCACCGCCCACTAGCGCCGCGCAGGACGCGGCAGCAGGCCTGGCCTGCTGCCGCGGCGGGCTCAGAGGCCGAGGGCGGACAGGTCGAGGCGGCCGTCGGCCATGGGCGGACACCAGAAGTAGCTGCCGCTGATCGGCCGGGTGAAACGGAACAGGCCATCGAGCACCCCGTCTTCCACGCCGATCATCCGTAGCCACTGGACCTCGAAGGCCTCGAACGAGCGGCCGAAGGCGGCGAACAACAGCCCCGCGCGGTGCTCGTCGGACCAGGGCGCGCCGCGCCGCAGGAGGAACGCGGCGGGCTCGAAGCTTTCCTGCTCGGTGCGCTTGACGTGGGCGTAGGCCGGCGCGTCTTCCAGTTCTTCATCGTCGGACTTGCGGCGGCCGATGATGTTGTCCATCTCCTCGCCGGGGATCGCCTGCATCCGGTCGAAGTCATGCAGCCACTGCTGGACAGCAACGAAACTGCCGCCATCCAGGCCCGCACCGCGCCCGGAGACCAGCGCGGCTTCGAGCGCCGCATCGCCCTTGGGGTTCTCGGTGCCGTCCTTGTAGCCGGACAGGTCGCGGTCCTCGCCGTAGAGGAACGCATCCACCGCGCCGGTCCGCTGGAAGGCCGGCGCCAGCGACCGTTCCAGCGCGTGCGAGCGCAGCGTCACCTCGCCGCGATCCTCGCCGCGCAGCCAGCACCACAGCGCGGAGGGCGTGGACGGCAGGTCGATGCCGGGCGCGGCGAGCACCGGATAGTCCTTCATGCCCTCGACGGTCTTGCCGAGGCTGAGCATCAGCGAATGGCCGATACCCACCACCAGCTGGTAACCATCGGTGGCCGCGGCCAGGCTGGCCAAGGTCGCGGCCACCTGCTCGGGTTGGGAAATGCTGAAAAACAGGTAGCGACCCACCACCGGAATCGGGGTGAGAATGCCTGGCTGAGCCGCGCTCATGTTGCCTCCATCTATCATCAGGCCGTGCGCCGCTCGTGGCGATGCACCTTCGATCTCGTTCTGGTTCGAGCAATGCTCGGTTTCGGAGCGCAGCGGCAGGCGACGCCAAGCGAAGCGGCTCCGAAATACCCGCGCATCCTAAACCGGTGCAACGCCAGAGACCACTCGAAGACGAGGGAAAAGCGCGAAGTCGGACCTGCGTCGCTCAGAACTCCATCGGCATGAGACCGACCACCAGGCCGGCGACGGCAAGGGCAAACACCAGCAGGGCCTTGGCGAGTTCGAGATGATGGGCGTTCATGGGCTTACCTGTCGGAGGGAAAGCCTGACGCTAGACGCCGAACATTGCAGTTGTGCAGTCAGTCCCGGTCCGCTTGCGGCGAAACCGCTCCGCTCGCCGAAAGCAGGCCCAGCGCATGCTCCAGCGCCGCATCCAGGACCTTGTCGCGCGCCACCTCGCTCGCCTGGGCACGCGCGAGAAGCACCGCGCCGACCGACAGGCAGGTGAGCACCCAGGCCCGGTTCTCGTCGCCCATCAGTTCGGCCAGCCGCCGTTGCCGTTGTTCCAGGGCGCGTTCGAAGGTTTCCCGCACCTCGGGCCCTGCCCGGCCCACCTCGGCGGCCAGCGCCGGAATCGGGCAGCCCATGTCGGCATGCTGCGCATGACCGCGACTGAGGTAGAGACGGGTGGCGCCGGCCAGTTGCTCCAGGCTGTCCAGCGGAAAGGCATCGTGCTGGGCGCTCAGCTCGCGCTGCAGGATCGCTTCGAGCAACTCCGCCTTGCTGGAGAATTGCGAGTAGAACGCCCCGGTAGTAAGACCAGCCGCCTTCATCAAGGTGTCCAGGCCGGTGCTGGCGAAGCCCTGGCGCTTCACCAGCGGAGCGGCCTTGCTCAACAACAGGGCGCGGGTGGCCTGTTTCTGTTCCGGTTTGTAGCGCATGCAGACTATCCGTTGGTTGGGGAGACGATGTCGTCACATTGGATAATGATCGTTATATAACGCTCGTTATCCAATGAGGAAGCCGCAATGACTCTAGCACCGCGACACCTGCGCATAGAACAACGAGGACGCGTCCTGCAAGTCCTGCTCGACAATCCCCCGGCGAACTTCCTCACCACGGCGGTGATGCAGGAACTGGCCGACCTGCTGGACGATCTGGAGCAGCGCCAGGACATCGGTGCCGTCATCCTTTCCGGAGCGGCGGATGGGGTCTTCCTGACCCACTTCGACGTCGACGAGATCGAGCGCGCCGTCGCCCCCATCACCTTCTCCATGCCGGCCTGGCTGACACGCCTGCTGCTGGAAAGCGAAAGCCTCCTGCGCCACTTGCCTGGGGCGAGGAAGCTGCTGCGGCGCACCCTGCTGGCAGGCGTCGTCGACATGAACCTGTTCCATGAGGTTACCGCGCACATGCGCCGCATGGACAAGGTGTTCATCGCCGCGATCAACGGCCTGGCCCTGGGCGGCGGCTGCGAGCTGGCGCTGGCCTGCGACCTGCGCCTGATGGCCGAGGACGACCAGGTGGAACGCTTCCTCGGCCAGCCGGAAGTACTCATCGGCCTGATACCGGGAGGCGGCGGCACCCAGATGCTGGCGCGCAGCCTGGGCGTAGCCAGGGCCCTGGAGCTGTGCCTGGAAGGGCAACTGCTGGAGCCGCGCCAGGCCCTTGCGCTGGGCCTGGTCAACGGGCTGGCGCCAGCGGAGGAGCTACTGGAAGCCGCCGACGCGCTGGCGCAACGCCTGTCCCGGCGCTCGCCGCAGGCGGTGCACCTGATCAAGCGTTCGATCTACCAGGCGGCTTCCCGCGACTGGACGGAGGGTATGGCCAGCGAAAAGGCCGGCTTCCTCTCCGCCGCCTCCCAAGGCAATACCCGTCGCGCCATGCGCGAATACATCGAACGGGTGCGCACCATCACCCGCGAAGAGCGTCCTTTCCGCCGTGCGGATTTCGACGACCTGACCGAAGGCAACGCCATCGACATGGCCTACAGGTGATCTGCATGACTGCCTCCCCTTCCCCGGTTTCCGCCACGCCTTGGCTGACCCTGAGCATTCGCCTGATGGCCGGCGGCTTCCTGCTGTTCTTCGGCCTGGCCCTGGCCACGCTGCTCCTGCGGCTCGACCAGTCGCTGCTCGACTCCGACGCCGGGCGCCTGCTGCTCCGCCTGGTTCGCTGGGGCGACCAGCAAGGCGGCGGACAGCACTATGAGCTAATGATCTCGACGATCTACCTGGTCTGGGGCGCATTCCTCTGGCGCGCCGCCAGCCAGCCCTTCCGCCACCGGCTGTTCATCGACTTCACCGTGGCGGCCAATGCCGCGCACTTCGGCCTGATGCTCCTGCAGGGACTGTTGATGCCCGGCGAACACATCCACCTGGCCGGCGATGTCCTGCTGGGCTGGGCCTCGCTGGTGCCGCTGATGCTGTTCTGGATACCGCAACGCAAGCGGGCAGCCCCTTCGCTCGCCGTCGAGCGGAGGTGACGGCCCCCAAAGGGGCCTAGCAGTTCGAACAGGCTCCTCTTGATGCCGTTGCGGACTGGCCTATGCTCACGGTGTGTGCGAACCCCAAGGGTATTTCCCGACCAGCTCCCCCGCGGTCGGGATTTTTTTTGCCTGTCGCTCAGCGCACCGGATCGAAGGGCGAATAGCCCCGCCGGCGCAGGCTCGCCAGGGGCGCGAACAGCGGCTCCGGCAGATCGGCCCAATCGAACCAGGCCCAGCCGTCGCACTTGCCCGGCTCCATGAGGCGCGCCTCGGCATCCTCCGCGCAACCGGCCAGGATGAACGCGGTGAGGTAGTGGCGCCCCTCGAAGACGTCATTGCTGAACGGGCCGTGGCGCAGTTCGCTCAGCGCCAGGCCGGTCTCTTCCAGGGCTTCGCGCAGGGCGCAGTCCTCCACCGCCTCGCCGAACTCGAGATGGCCGCCGGGCGCCGACCAGCAGCCAGCGCCGTGGCTGCCCTTGCGGCGCCCCAGCAACACCTTGCCGTCCCGCAAGATCAGGACGCCCACGCCTACCTGCGGTGCCGGCATCGTCGCACTCCTGCTTCGGGATCAGAGATGGAGCGTACCGCTCATGTACAACGCCGCCTTGCCGGAGATGACCACCCGCTCGCCGCGCACGTCGCATTCCAGGCGCCCCTTGCGCGCCCCGCCCTGCTCGGCGCTCAGCCGGGTCTTGCCCAGGCGCTGCGCCCAGTACGGCGCCAGGGAGGTATGCGCGGAACCGGTCACCGGGTCTTCGTTGACGCCGACGTTGGGCCCGAACCAGCGCGAGACGAAATCGAAGCGCTGGCTGCGCGCGGTCACCGCCACCCCGCGGCACGGCAGGCCCTTCAGCCGGGCGAAGTCAGGCGCCAGGGCAGCGATCGTCTTTTCGTCGTCGACCACCACGAGGTAATCGTCGGTCTTCAGCACTTCCGCCTCGACAATGCCCAGCGCCTCCAGCAGTCCATCCGGTGTCGCGCAAGGTTCCGGACGCTTGGCCGGGAAGTCCATCGCCAGCGAGTCGCCCTCGCGCCGTACGCTCAGCTCGCCGCTGCGGGTGGCGAAACGCAGTACCGGGGAAGCGTCGTCGAGCTTGTGGATCAGCACCCAGGCCGTCGCCAGGGTCGCATGGCCGCACAGGTCCACCTCGACCTGCGGCGTGAACCAGCGCAATCGATAGTCGCCGTCGCGGCCGACGACAAAGGCGGTTTCCGAAAGATTGTTCTCTTCCGCGATGGCCTGCAGGCGCTCGTCGTCCAGCCAGGCATCGAGGGGGCAGACCGCCGCCGGATTGCCCTGGAAGGGACTGTCGGCGAATGCGTCGACCTGGAAGATCGTCAGCTCCATGTTCCGGACTCCTGTGTCGATGGGCTGCGCACCTTAGCAGCCGGACCTCGACCAGGACAATGCCGCGCCCCCGCGCGGTTGCGCCAGCGCAGGCGCCTCGCTCAGATCTGCCGGATATCCAGCAGCGCCCAGACCTGGTAACCCTGGCGCTTGGCTTCCTTCTCCGCCTCCAGTTGCGCGGTGACCTTGCTGATGGAGCGCGAGCGATGTTCGAAACGCAGCGGCAATCCCGCCCCGTCCTTGCGCACGCTCAGTTCGACGATGGTGTAGCGGACCGGCTGGCTAGCCTCGGTCCGGGCCTTTTTCGGTCGTGTTTCGGCAAGGCCCAGCGCCTTGCGCATCTGTTCTTCGGAGTAGATTTCCTGCACGCATTCACCCAGATTGAATAAAACCCGCAAATCCTATTGGTTCGCGACCCCACTTGCCAGGATAGTCGGCGAAGCGGGTCACACATCGACGCGAAAATCGCGCCTACCAGATCCGGCAGCTTCATCGAAACCGCCGCCGACATAAGCTGTGGGCGCTGTACATCCCTGGATCCTTTCCCGGCCTGCTCCACGCGGCCGGGATTTTTTTGCCCGCCGCAGCCGCTTCCCGGACAACGCGTCAATCGGTTACGTCATTGCGCCATCGCGATTGTGGTACCGCACGCCTTGAAGTATGAAAACACACCGCCATTCCCGCGCGGACATACTGCCCAGGACCCATCCATGCCACGAACCAGAACAACAATAATCGCCGCCACCCTGCTGCTGGCCAGCTCCCTGCTCCACGCCCAGGAGCAGATGCCCGCCGCAACGCCAGCCTCGAACCTGCTCACCGCCGCAGTCGCCTGGCGGCAGGCCGCCGCCGAATACCGCGCCCTCTACTACCAGGGCTTCAACGTTGCCCGCGATCGACTGGACCGGGCGCTGGCCGCGCGCCAGCCCGGGGCGAGGAAACCGGCGATCGTCAGCGACCTCGACGATACACTGCTCGGCAGCAACAGCTACTGGAGCTTCCTGCTCAGCCAGGACAAGGAGTTCTTCGACGACGCCGTCTGGGACCGTTGGGTCGCAGCCAACGGCCCGAGCCTGACCCCCGGCGCCCTGGAGTTCCTCGAATACGCCAGGTCCCGAGGCGTGGAGATTTTCTACGTGTCCAGCCGCGACCAGGGCGAAAAGACCCTGGAGTATGCCCTGGGCAACATGCGCGCCCTGCGCATGCCGTTCGCCGACGCAGAGCATGTGACCATCCTGCGCGACAGCTCGAATAAAGAGCCGGCGCAGAAGGCCATCGCCGCGCAGTACGACGTGTTGCTGATGCTCGGCGACAACCTGAACGACTTCCAGCGCCGCTACTACGTCGACGACGTGATGCAGCGCAACCGGCTGCTCGACGAGGACCACAAGGCATTCGGCGAGAAGTACGTGATCTTCCCCAATCCCACCGACGGCCATTGGATGAAAGCCATCTTCGGTGAATCGGAACCCGCCGACACGCCGACCAACCGCGCCCGCTTCCGCGCTGCGGCGAGCCAGGGCGCCTGGATGGGCGGCGACTGAAACCCTACACTGCGCACCAGGGAAGGTCCGTCGTCAGTCGAGCGCCGCGCACTCCGCGCAAACGTAGTGCCCGTCCGCGTCCCTCGCCACCAGCACGTCCTCGCAGCAAGCGCAGGGTTGCCAGGCCGGCCCGGCTTCGCTCTCCTCGCCGCCATCGGCGTAGTCTTCGGCGGACGCCGCGTCGAACTCGTCCTCCAGGTATTCGTTGTCCAGCAGGTGGTCGTGCTCGGGCTCGTGGATGTCGTCTTCGTCGCGCATGTTCGACCGTCGTCTCGCTGGAGGTGGCGGACTTATAAATGCGCCCGCCCGTCACGTCAACGTCCGTTCGCAGCGGGCCGGCAAAAGGACGCACCCACTCCGGGCGCTCGTCGAATTGCACTAGAATCGCCCCTGCCTCCTGCCACCGACCCAAAGCATCATGAGCAAACTCCAGCACATCGGCCTGTTCTTCTTCGTCCTCCTTTCCGCCGGTCTGGCCCTCGGCTACCAGCTCGACTGTGCGGACGGCAGTCACATCGAGACCTATCTGTTGCGCGGCCTGGGCGCCCGCCTGCTGGGCATCGACCTGTGCCTGCCGCCCAGCCACTGAGACCGGCAGCGCGGCGCCGCTAGCCGGCCAGTTGCAGCCAAAGCGAAAACACGCCCAGCGCACACCAGAAGCCGGCGAACAGAAACGGCACGCGTCGCGAGAACAGCAAGGTTTTCTCGAAGCTGCCGCGGTTGACCTCGCGTTCGCTGAACAATGGCGAATCATCGTAGGCCAGGCCGATTTCCGGATCGCTGTGCAGCAGGCAGGACTGCTTGAACTGCCAGTGGCAGATGATCTCCGAGGATGCCTGGATGCCCGGCCAGGCATGCAGGGAATTGACGATCCCGAGCAGTGCCAGGAGCGCCGGCACTACCAGGGTGAACAGTTCGCCCCAGGCCGGGTTCAGGTTGGCCATCGACGAGGCGTAGGCGATGACCAGGAACGACTGTGCCGTCAGGTAGGCGTTGGTCCGACTGGATAGCTGGCCCGTCTCGTAGTGGATTTCCCGCCGGTAGAAGTCCAGCCGCTCCTTGGCTGAACAGAAGATCCGGACATCGGATTCTTGCGACAACGGCCCTCCGGGCATGATCAACCTGGACACAAGCACGACACCTCGAACGAGTGGATGGACTTGTTTGGAAAGAACCGATCCACGCCGGTTCGGAATCTCCGACGACCGTTCCCCGCGCCGGTAACGATTTCCGCCACCGCCCCGCTGGCCATGGAACTCAACGGAGCCCTGACCGCCGCACGCCTGCGCAAGGTAAAAAGGGCGATCCTCCCGGATCGCCCTCCTGCATCAGAACAACGCCCCCAGGTAAGCCGCCGCGCCGCCGCCGAACTGTGCACCGACGTTGACCCCGGCCATCAACAGGGCGCCACGGGACGATTGCAGCAATTGCCGCGACATGCTGGCGCCCAGCGCGGCGGTCAATGGCGAGGCGCTCGCCAGCGCCACCGCCGCCAGCAGCTTGGGATCGAGGCCGAAGAGGATCGCCGTGCCCGAACCGCCGGCGATGACTCCCGCGCCGAGTTCGACGTACATGCAGGGCCCGGTGAAGTCGCCGCGGGACAGGTCGCGCCCCACCAGGCCGTCCGCGACCAAGACGGTTCCGGTGCTCGGCAACGCCTCCAGCGCACCGGCCCCGCCAACGCTCTTGCCCTTGACATTGAGGTTGACCTTGCCGAAGCGCGGCAGGCGCATGCCCAGTCCGATCCCGCCGCCCACCCCGCCATAGCGGAAGGACACGTTCTCACCCTCCGGCGAGAGCAACGTGATGGAGCCGCCGCTGCCCGCCAGGAAGGCCACGGTCACACCTCCGCCGCTGGCCGTCACATAGCGCCAGCGACTCTCGTTGAGGGGCAAGGGAATGGGAAGTTGCGACATGACTTCAATGTCCTTTTGAGGTCGGTTGGGAAGAACGCAGGCCCAGCAATCCCCTGAACCCGACAATACCGAAGAGTGCGCCGAAGCCGCAGAGGAAAGCGCTGTTTCCCCAGAGCGCGCCGGCATCGTCGACTATCGCGCTGGCCGCCGGCCGCCCAGCCTCGTAGAGGACGCGAACCGGCTCGCCCACCTGGTAGCCGAAGATGAAGCCGCCCTGGGGATAGGAAATCCGCTCGCCGGAAACGCTGGTGAAATCGATCTGCGGATGCGAACCACCGGCATTCAAGGCGCTGACCGTCCCCTGGGCTTCCTGCGCAGTACGCAGGAAATGGTACCGCTCGACGGTCTTGAAACCGCCGGCGAGCAGGAGGCCGAGTCCGAGCAGGGAAAAAAGGGAAGCGTGAAGAAGTCCGCCGATACGCGAACCGGAAGAGGTCGTCATGAGCCTTGTCGCCTGAATCATCCGTGAAGGCGCTAGGGTCGGAAAAGACCGCCCCCGCTGTCAATAGCGGCTATGCGATGAAGCGCGAGCCCAGGCGAGCACGGGCCGAGCGGCCTTTTTCGGGGCGCAAACGAAAAAAGGCGACCCTTTCGGATCGCCTTTCTTGCCCCGCCAGCAGTGCGGGATTTGTTTGGTAGGCACGATTGGATTCGAACCAACGACCCCCACCATGTCAAGGTGGTGCTCTAACCAACTGAGCTACGTGCCTGCTGATGGCGCGCATTCTACAGACCCCAAAAACACCGTCAAGCTTTTTTTTCGCTAACTCTCTGAAAAAGTGGAATTTTTATTTTCAGGGGGTCCGTTGAAAATTTTGCACGGAGGCTAGCCGGCCGATTTCGACTCGGGTAGCATCCGGGCATCCGTAAAAAATAAAAAACAGAGGTGCAAGATGCCGCACACCCCCTACCCCTCCTCCTATTACGCCGCGTCGGCCAATCCCGCGCCGCCCCGCCCGGAACTCCAGGGCGAGGTCGAAACCGACGTCTGCGTGATCGGTGCCGGCTATACCGGCCTCTCCACCGCCCTGTTCCTGCTGGAGAATGGTTTCAAGGTCACCGTACTGGAAGCCGCCAAGGTCGGCTTCGGCGCTTCCGGGCGCAACGGCGGCCAGATCGTCAACAGCTACAGCCGCGACATCGACGTGATCGAGCGCACCGTCGGCAAGCGCGAAGCGCAGTTGCTCGGCGAGATGGCCTTCGAAGGCGGGCGCATCATCCGCGAGCGCGTGGCCCGCTACGGTATCCAGTGCGACCTGAAGGACGGCGGGGTGTTCGCCGCCTTCACCGAGAAGCAGATGGATCACCTGCGCGCACAGAAACAGTTGTGGGAACGCTACGGCCACAACCAGTTGGAGATCATGGACGCCAAGCGCATCCGCGAGGTGGTGGCGACCGACAACTATATAGGCGGCATGCTCGACATGAGCGGCGGCCACATCCATCCGCTGAACCTCGCCCTCGGCGAAGCGGCGGCAGTGGAGTCACTTGGCGGCAGAATCTACGAGCAGAGCCCGGCGACCCGCATCGAGCGCGGCGCCAGCCCGGTGGTGCATACCCCGCAAGGCAAAGTGAAGGCGAAGTTCATCGTGGTCGCCGGTAACGCCTACCTCAACGGTCTGGTCCCGGAACTGGCGGCCAAGTCGATGCCCTGCGGCACCCAGGTGATCACCACCGAGCCGCTGAACGAGGAACTGGCCCACAGCCTGCTGCCGCAGGACTACTGCGTGGAAGACTGCAATTACCTGCTCGACTACTATCGCCTCTCCGGCGACAAGCGCCTGATCTACGGTGGCGGCGTGATCTATGGCGCTCGCGATCCGGCGGACATCGAGGCGATCATCCGGCCGAAGATGCTCAAGACCTTCCCGCAACTGAAGGACGTGAAGATCGACTTCGCCTGGACCGGCAACTTCCTGCTGACCCTCTCGCGCCTGCCCCAGGTCGGCCGCATCGGCGACAACATCTACTATTCCCAGGGTTGCAGCGGCCACGGCGTGACCTACACCCACGTCGCCGGCAAGGTCCTGGCCGAAGCCCTGCGCGGCCAGGCCGAGCGCTTCGACGCTTTCGCCGGCCTGCCGCACTACCCCTTCCCCGGCGGCAAGCTGTTCCGCGTACCGTTCACCGCCATCGGCGCCTGGTACTACAGCCTGCGCGACAAGCTCGGGGTCTAGTCCGCGTCGACAGAACGGCACCCCGGGGTGCCGTTTTTTCTATCCGCTCCTCAACCTTCGCTACGGATCTGCGCATGACTGATCAGGGCGAAGATCAGGCTACCGCCGACTATGTTGCCGCCCAGGGTAGGCAGGGCGAACTTCAGCAGGAACTCGGACCAGTCGATTTCCCCGGCGAACGCCAGGTAGCCTACCTCCGCCGAACCCACCACGATGTGGGTGAAGCTGCCCAGCGCCATCAGGTAGGTGACCATCGCGATGATCCAGACCTTCGCGCCCTCCGCCGCCGGGATCAGCCAGACCATGGTGGCGATCATCCAGCCGGAAACGATGCCCTTGGCGAACATCTGCGCCAGGTCGTTGTGCATCACCTCGCGGCCGATCTCAAGGAACGCCGCGTCGGCCGCTTCATTGAAGATCGGCAGATGCAGCACCGCCCAGGCGAACAGCAGCGTACCGACGATATTGCCGAACAGCACCACGCTCCAGAGACGCAACAGTTGCCAGGCCTTTTCCAGGGTCGGCTCGGTCATCACCGGCAACACGGCGGTCAGGGTGTTTTCGGTGAACAGTTGCTGGCGGGCGAGGATCACTGCCAGGAAGCCCATGGGATAGCCGAAGCTGCTGACGATGATCGCCCACTCCTGCTCGGGCAAGGCAGCGCGGAACAGGCCCATGCCCATCAACGAGAGGCCGATGGTCAGCCCCGCGGCTACCGCCGACCACCAGAGTGCCGCCACCGTGCGCTGCAACTCGTGTTCGCCCTGGACGCGAATCACCTCGTGCAGGACAGCGGCGCGCGGTGGCTGCTTGTCGTCGATCTCCCGCCGCTCGTTGGCGGTCAGCGCCGTGGCCGAACGTCCGTCGGCCGGTTTCTCTTTCCGCTCCTCGCCGCGCGCACGCGGCTTGCGCGTGCCCTCCGCCGCATGCCCCTGGCGCTTGCTCGCCGCACCGCCCTTGGCCGGTTGTCGGGGGCCGGGAGTCGAAGTCTGCTTGTCGTTGGCCATGCTCTGCACCTGAGTGGGGTCCACCCAGGTATAGAGCCGTCTCGCTGGAACGGGGTTCCGACAACCTTCGGCTGGGCCGCCTCAGCGGGGCGGTGCGCCAACGGGACAGGCCGGCAGCTCGGCGCACCGAGCCGCGGGTGCGACGGCCTGCGGCAAGGCCGCAGCGAAGCGGGCTTCCCCAGGCTGCAATGCCCGCGCGCAGGCCTGCGCCTGGCGCGCCGGCGCCGCGCAACCGCGTTCCGCCAGCAACTGGGACAGGTTGAACCAACCCGCGGCGAAATCCGCGCGACGCTCGACGCTGGTGAGCATGGCCTGTTCGGCAGCGGCGGAATCGCCTGCGGCGTAGCGACTGTTGCCCAGGGCGAACCAGGCGAAGGCGTCCTCAGGCCAGCGTCGCACGGCTTCTTCGTAGGCGCGCCGGGCAACCTTGGGGTGGCCGGTTTCCTCGCTGTCACTGGCGGCCTTGAGCCACGGGACCGCCGCTGCCGTGGCCGGCAGGCGGTCACCCGGCAGGGTCAGCACCGCCCAGCGTCCCGAACGCTTCCAGGTCGATTCGAAGCTGGTGAAGTCGGTGACCCAGCGCCGGGTGATGCCCGAGCGCAGCACCAGTTCGCGGCGCTCCCGATCGAAGCCGACCACCACCGCGAAGTGCCAGCGCGGCCACCAGGAGAAAGCCTGGTTCTGTAGCACCAGCACCGGGTTGCCCGCCGCGACCTCCTCGAGCACGCTCTCCAGTCCGCCTTGCAGCGGATAGACCAGCATGCCGTGGCGGCGCGCCGCGGCGACCATCTCCAACTGCAAGCTGCCCTCGCGACCGGGAATGAACACCTCGTCCTTCAATTGTCCCGGCGTCAACGCCAGGCCGCGCTGGCCGAGCATCGTGGCCAGCGCGGCGGGACCGCACTGGTAGGCTTCCTGAGGGAAGAACGGCACGTCGCGCAGCTCCACCCGTGCGGGCAGCGCCGCGCTTTCCGGCGGCAGCCTCGGCGGCTGCGCGCAGCCGCCGAGCAATGCGGCGAGCAGCAGCGCCCCTGCCAGCCGCCTCACCGATTGATGCATTTGATGAAGCTGAAGATGTCCGTGGCGCAAAGCATGTCGGTGATGATGAAGATCACCAGGAACAGCACGATGATGCCGATGATGCCGCCCGCCGGTGCCTGGTCCAGTTGCTGGTTGAACTGTGCCAGCTCGGCGTTGGTCAGGCTGTTGATGCGGCTCGCCACCTGGTCGCGGGGCACGCCCATGGCCTCCAGTTTCTTCTGTACGCCCTGGTCGTCGAGCATCTTCAGCAGTTGCTGGCGATCGAGGTTGTGCTGCTGTTGCTGCATTACCTCGGCGGTGCCGATCATCGCCGCCTGGGCGAGCGGAACCTCGGCGAAGGTGAGCAGGTGCAGCGCTGCCAGGACGGCAGCGACACGGCGAATGCTTGTTGTTGTTCTCATGGGAATGACCTCTGCGTGAAACCCGACTATCAGCCCTGGGAGGCGAAGCTTGGTTCCGCGTCGCCGACCTCCCCTGAGTATCGTCCCGATCGCCGTTTTCCGCCGCCTCGGCGCCGATGCCCGCCCCTCTGGCGAGACGACGACCCGCCGCGCCCAGGCGACGAAACGGCGTCCGTCTTTATGCAATTCGCATATACTCCGGCTCGCCGCGAGAAAACCGGAGCATGCGCGATCTCGGCGACATCGACGCATATCCCCGCCGCAGCCTCGTACACGGCGTCGAAACCGCGCGCCGCCCCGGACGACATAGCCTCCGGCACGGCGAAAACTAAGGATTCCTGAGCTTCCATCTTGTCCAGATTTGCCCAACCTTGAGCGAGCGGGCCAACGGGACGGGAGTTGTATGGATGCTAGGTACCCGGCTAAAAGCCGCAAGAATCAGAGCGGGATACTCGCAGAAACAGTTGGGCATGCTGGTGGGAATGGACGAGTTTTCCGCCAGCGCACGGATGAACCAATACGAACGCGAACGGCACTCCCCCAACATGCGGACTTCCGAACAGCTGGCCATGGTCCTCCAGGTCCCCATGGCCTACCTCTATTGCCCCGAGGACGAGCTGGCCGAGCTCATCCTCAAGGTGTCCAGCCTGACACCCGAGTTCAAGAAAGAGCTGACGCGTTTCATCGAACAGTTGCTCGCGGCCCAGGGATCCACCAGCCGCCAGCCTGTACGCACAAGGAGTGAACTGTGAACAAAAGCTTGGATTCAGACTCGATAACCACCGCCATAATGGCCCTGCGTCGCCTGCGCGACACGCACCCGGAGCAGTACCGGGAGCTGCTGCCGTTGTGCGCCTCGGGGCTGGTGGAGACCCTGGTCGGACAGAGCGACGGGGACGACCGCAGGAAGGCCGAGACGCAGAGCGAGACCATCGCCCGCTGGACCTGGCTGCAGTTGCTCGGCTGGGCCCAGAACAACAGCCTCAGCCAGCAGCAGATCGAAAGCCTCTACAGCATCGTCGAAGGCATCCGCAGTTGCCGGCCGCTGATGCAGGAGCGCGCCCGTCTCCTGCAACTGGCGCGAGGCTGAGGCCCCAGCGCGGCTAGAGGCCGTACCGGGTTGCCTGGAAATGAGCGAACATGCCAGCGTCGGCCGGGATGTCGACACCCCATAGCCAGCGCGAGGCGTCAGCGAAGCCAGTTGGACGAACCAGGGCTTTGAGGTGGCATCGGCGAACTTCTTGAACTGCCAGGCCGGTCCGCCCATATAGGTGGGGCTGCCGAAGACGATGGCATCGGCTTCGACGAGCCGAACAACTTCGTCCAGTTCTTCAAGCGCGAGGTCGGCCAGGTGCCCGGGGCCTTCCGCCGCGAACAGCGTGGCGGCCGAACGCCAGCCTTGCCGCAGCGCACAGAGCGCACGTGACCTGGCGCCCGCAGCGCTCCGGCCTGATTCGCAGTTTCGTCACGCCGGCGCGCGGCCTGGCGCAAATGTGAACGGTTGCCGCCACGCCGGGAGAGGCTTCTTCCTAGACTCCGCGCCACGTTCACTCAAAGGAGAAACAACGTGGCCAAGACATGGATCTACGCAGCCTCGGCCGCCGCCATCGGCGGTGCGCTGATCGGCGGCTGGCTGCTCGACCCGGCTCCG
>NZ_KV828512.1:270113-309034 GCF_001836405.1 Pseudomonas sp. HMSC057H01
CGAGGCACCGCCGCAGGCCCGCCAGTCCCCCGCCGCCCAGGCAGTCGCCGCCCCGGCAGCGGCGCTCGCGGCGCCGACGGCGGACGCTACCCACATGCTCGCCCCGGCCCCCGTCGCAGCGCCCGCGCCACGTGAGCGGGTGACACTCTGGCAAGGCGAACTGCGCAGCCGCGAAGGCGCCCAGGGCATTCCCGAATACCTGGCGCAGGTCGAACCCGCCCTGCTCGACACGCTGGCGCTCGGCCAGGTGCTGGAAATGAGCCTGCCGGGTCGCGAGCGGCCCTTGCAGGCACGCCTCGCCAGCACCCATAACAGCGCCGGCCTGCCGGTCTGGCGCGGCGGCCTGGTGGACGGCGACGAGGCGGAAAGCCTGACCGTGGTGCGCGGCAGCCTGGAAACCCACATCAATGTCGCCACCCTCGACGGCAGCTACTCGATCATCGTCGACAACCGCAGCGGCAAGACCCGGGTGATCGACGAGAACGACATCGCCGCGCGTAGCGACCCGCATGGCGATCATGTCGACGCGCCGCTCGCCGAGCTGCCACCGATGCCGCCGCCCGCCCAGGGCTGAGCCCACCTTCCCAGCATGTTTCCCCAGCGGTGCCCTCGGGGCGCCATGGCTTCCTATTGTCCGAACACAGGCAACCCATGAAGAAATCCCTGCTCTGCTCCACCCTAGCCCTGGCGGTAGCCTCTGCCGCCCAGGCCGCCCAGGCCGCACCGAAGACCGTCGACATCATGGTCCTCTACACCCCCGCGGCGACCCAGACCGCAAATGGCCGCGACATCGATGCGCGGATCGCCAGCTACATCGAGTTCGCCAACACCGCCTACGAGAAGAGCGGCGTCAACCTGCGCCTGCGTCTGGTGCACAAGCAGCGCCTGGACTGGGCCGACTACCCGACGGTGACCGGCACCAACCTCGATCGCTTCATGCGCGACCCGCAGGTGCAGCGCCTGCGCGAGCAGTACGGCGCCGACCTGGTCAGCCTGGTCAACCGCTCGCAGAACAGCGGCAACGGCTACATCACCTGCGGCATCGGCTACATGGGCTCGGGCGATAAGAACAGCGGGCGCTTCCACGGCAACGCCAAGGACATTGCCTACAACCTCACCGGGGTCGACTGCGGGCTCAACACCTTCGCCCATGAAGCCGGCCACAACATGGGCCTGCGCCACTCCTACGAGCAGGACCTGGAGTCCAGCTACTACGATCCGCGCTACGCCCACAGCGGCACCTACGAATGGAGCCGCGGCTACGGCGTGCAGGGGCGCTTCGCCACCGTGATGGCCTACCCGCATGCCTTCGGCACCAACAAGCAGGCACCGTTCTTCGCCAACCCGCGCCTGGTCAACGCCGAATGCGCCAACCAGCCCTGCGGTCGCGAAGAACACGCCGACGCCGTACGCGCGCTGAACAGCATGGCCACGCAGATCGCCGACTTTCGCCCGACCAAGGTACCCGGCACGCTCAACCCGGGCTCCGGCGGCGACACGCCGACCCCGCCGGACCTGCCATGGTGCACGAAAGCCAAGCTCGGCGGCCTGCTCGGCGATGGCGAGTTCGCCAGCATGGAAGGCTGGCGCGCATGGTCCGGCAACGCCCAGCTGAGCCTGGTGAACGTCGCCAAGGGCTGCCGCGACAATGCCTTGCTGGTCGACGTGCGTGGCTTCGATCTGCTGGTCCGCCCCATTGCCCCCCTGCGCGCCGGCAGCGGCTACCGGCTGAGCGGCAAGGTCATGCTCAAGGCCGCCAATACCCGTGAAACCGTGCGCATGGCGCTGCTCAGCGAACGCGCCGATGGCGCCCTGGCCTACAACCCGGCGCAGAGCGTCGAACTGTCGGTCAGCGGCAACGAGTTCAGTCGCCTGGAGAAGACCTTCGACTACCGTCCCGCCGCCGACCAGCGCAACCTCTACGTGGCGGTCTGGAGCGACAGCGGCGCCAGCCTGCTGGTCGACGAGATGAACCTGCAGGAAGCCCAGGCCGCGCCGCCGAGCGTACCGCCGGCGCCGAAACGCATCGCCTACGACTTCGAGAGCGGCATCGGCGGCTGGAGCGGCGTGCATGCCAGCACCCGCGCCACGCGCGTCGCCAGCGCCGGGCGGCTGGCCCTGGAAGCCTACCAGCGGCGCTACGCCGGCACCGGCGCCAGCACCAGCCTGCTGGGCAACCTGGAAGCAGGCCGGACCTACGCGTTCAGCGCGGACGTACGGGTCGGCGACGGTCGCGGCTCGCAGGCCATGACCTATGCCTACCTCTACCTGGAAAGCCAGGGTCGGCCCGGCGAATACCTGCCCCTGGGCTACAAGGTGGTCGAGAATGGCCGCTGGGCCAGCCTGCGCGGCCAGGTGCAATTGCCGAAGGGGCCGATCAAGCGTGCTGAACTGATGATCCTCAGCGGTAACCAGCAGGAGTCGATGTTCATCGACAACGTCCAGTTGCTGCAGAAGTAGGACGCTTCCCCTCCGTGCCCCCGGCAGGCACGGGGGGATTTTGCGGAGCGCTCCAGGCTGGATGCAGCGATCATAAAATTATCGTTTTACGATAATTTATTATTAAACTATGATCACTCCAATTTCCCTCGTTTCCGAGGGGCCTGCCCACCTTCCCAGGAGTACCCCCGATGACAAGCGACCGCCTGGCCGGCTACAGCCGCCTGATGGCTACCCTGACCCTGCTGTTGATCGCCGGCATGCTGCTGCTCAACGCCGCGAGCTGGATCTTCCCCGACCTCGCCAGCGAGCACGGCCTCGGCTTCGCCCTCACTGCCACCGGCGTCGCCGGCGACCTCGGCGTTGCGGCGCGAGACATGCCGCTCTGGCAGGCCCTCGGCGGCATCCTCCTGTCGAGCCTGCCGCTGCTGGTCCTGGCCAGCGGACTGCAAGCGCTGCGGCGGCTGTTCCAGCACTACGGGCGCGGCGAGTATTTCTGCGAAGAAGCCGCGGCGCTGCTCGGCAAGGTCGGCCTGTGCCTGGCTTGCTGGGTGCTGGCGAACTTCCTGCTGGAGCCGCTGCTGACGGTCTGGGTCACCTTCCTCCAACCCCAGGGGCAACGCATCGTCAGTCTCAGCTTCGGTTCGGCGGAACTGGTCAGCCTGTTCGCCGCCGCCTCGGTGATGGTGATCGCGCGCATCCAGCGCAAGGCCGCCCTGCTCGCCGAGGAAAACCGCCAGTTCGTCTGAGGTCCGCCATGCCCATCGAAATCAGGCTGGACGTCATGCTCGCCCTGCGCAAGGCCAGGTCCAAGGACCTGGCCCAGGCCATCGGTATCACCGAACAGAACCTGTCGCTGCTCAAGCAGGGCAAGGTAAAGGGCATTCGCCTCGCTACCCTGGAGGCCATCTGCGCCTACCTGGCGTGCCAGCCGGGAAACCTGCTGGAGTACCTGCCCGGCCCGACCGAGGAGTGACAGCCGGGCGCTTATGCGCTCGAGCGAGGGGGAGCGCAACAAAGGGTATTTAGGCCAAGCCCCCTTTCGCCGCTACAGTCGCGGTTCATCCACCAGACATGGGCGAGGCCGGGCATGGCGAAATCCTCCGAACGATTCGAATCCCTGCGCCGGGATATCGACGCACTGGCCCGCCGGCTCGACGTGCCGTCGGTGCTGATCATGCGTTCCCTGCCCCGGCACATGCGCGTCGAGGCCTCCGCCGGACGCCTGGAGGACACCTACCCGATCGGCGCCGAAGGCCGCAAGAGCGTCCATGAAGACGGCGCCCAACCCCTCTACTGCGAACGCGTGGTCGACCACGACGCCCCGTTGCACGTGCGCGACTCGCGCCAGGAGACGGAATGGGCCGGCAACGAGGATGAAGTCGAGTTCGGCCTGAGCAACTACCTTGGCTATCCGGTTCATACGCCCGACGGCACCCCGTACGGCACCGTCTGCGTACTCGACAGCCGACCGCGCGACTATTCGGCCGAGGAACGGGCCCTGCTGGAAGAATTGCGGCGCAAGGTCGAGGCGCTGCTGGCGGAAACCGTCTCATGACCTAAGGTCAATCGGATACCGCGGCGCACAACCGCGCCGCCTCCGCCCACCAGACGAGGACCTTCCGTGCACGCCAGCCGCCTGCCCCGCCTCTTGCCGTTCGCCCTCGCCTTCCTGCTTTCGCCCCCCGCCTTCGCTGCCGACACGCCAGCCGCCGAGCTGCTGCGCCAGGCCGAAGCCGAACGTCCGGCCTACCTCGACACGCTCCGGCAACTGGTCGCGGTGGACAGCGGTACCGGCCAGGCCGAAGGCCTCGGCCAGTTGTCCGCGCTGCTCGCCGAACGCCTGCAGGCGCTCGGCGCGCAAGTCCGCAGCGCACCGGCGACGCCCTCGGCCGGCGACAACCTGGTGGCCACCCTCGATGGCACCGGCAGCAAGCGCTTCCTGCTGATGATTCACTACGACACCGTGTTCGCCGCCGGCAGCGCGGCGAAGCGTCCGTTCCGCGAGGACGCGGAGCGCGCCTACGGACCCGGCGTGGCCGACGCCAAGGGCGGCGTGGCGATGGTGCTGCATGCCCTGGCGCTGCTCAGGCAGCAAGGCTTCAGGGACTACGGACGGATCACCGTGCTGTTCAATCCCGACGAAGAAACCGGCTCCGCCGGCTCGAAGCAACTGATCGCCGAGCTGGCCCGGCAGCAGGACTACGTCTTCTCCTACGAGCCGCCGGACCGGGACGCAGTGACGGTAGCCACCAATGGCATCGACGGCCTGCTGCTCGAGGTGAAGGGTCGCTCGTCCCATGCCGGCTCGGCACCCGAGCAAGGCCGCAACGCCATTCTCGAACTGTCGCACCAGTTGCTGCGTCTCAAGGACCTCGGCGATCCGGCGAAAGGCACCACGCTGAACTGGACCCTCGCCAGGGGCGGCGAGAAGCGCAACATCATTCCCGCCGAGGCTTCGGCGGAAGCCGACATGCGCTACTCGGACCCGGCCGAGAGCGAGCGGGTACTGGCCGACGCCCGGAAGCTGACCGGCGAACGCCTGATCGCCGATACCGAAGTCAGTCTGCGTCTCGACAAGGGTCGTCCGCCCCTGGTGAAGAACCCCGCCTCGCAGCGCCTGGCGGAAACCGCGCAGACGCTCTACGGCCGAATCGGCAAGCGCATCGAGCCGATCGCCATGCGCTTCGGCACTGACGCCGGCTACGCCTACGTGCCCGGCAGCGACAAGCCGGCGGTGCTGGAAACCCTCGGCGTGGTCGGCGCCGGCCTGCACAGCGAGGCGGAATACCTCGAACTGTCGAGCATCGCCCCGCGCCTGTACCTGACGGTGGCGCTGATCCGCGAGCTGTCCGCCGACTAGCGCCGACGCCCGCAGCCAGCCTCAGGTGCGGAAGCGACCGAGCACCACGCGCAAGCCAGCCATGTGCTCCTTGACCCTCTGGTTGGCCGAAAGCACTGCGGCGGTCCCTTCGTGGGCCTGCTCGGAGAGTCCGGAGACGTTGGTGATGTTGCGGTCGATGTCCTGGGCCACCTGGCTCTGTTCCTCGGCGGCGGTCGCGATCTGCTGGTTGAGGCCGTCCAGCTCTTCCACCGTGGCGACGATGCGCCCCAGCGCCTGGGCCGCGCTGTCGGCCTCGGCGAGGTTGCTCTGGGCATGGCTGGCGCTACCGCGCATGGCGGCTACCGCATCGTTGGCGCCGTCCTGCAACTGCTCGATCAGCCCCTGGATCTCCTGGGTCGACTGCTGGGTACGGTTGGCCAGCGAACGCACCTCGTCCGCCACCACGGCGAAGCCGCGCCCGGCCTCCCCGGCCCGCGCCGCCTCGATGGCGGCATTGAGCGCCAGCAGGTTGGTCTGCTCGGCGATGCTGCTGATCACCGTAAGCACCTGGCCGACGCTGCCGGCGTGCTGGTGCAGGGTGTTCAGCGCCAGGGCGGTCTGTTCCAGTTCCTCCGCCAAGGCACCGGTCTGGCTGCTCGCGTGCTCCACCAGACGGCGTCCCTCGTGGGCCAGGGCCGCGGCGTCGCGGGTGGAATGCGCCGCATGGTTGGCGTGGCGGGCGACCTCGGCCACGGTGGCGCTCATCTCGTTCATCGCGGTGGCCACCTGGTCCAGGTCCTGGTGCTGGCGCGCCACCTGGTCGCCGGCACCGAGCGCCTGCTCCAGGGCCTCGGCCACGTCCTTGTCGGTCTCTGCCGCGCTGCGCTTGACGTTCGCCAGCAGACCGCTGACGTCCTGGCGCATCCGCTCGTAGCCGGCGACGATGCGGCCGATCTCGTTGTCCGCATGGCCCGCCGCCAGGGCATGGGTGAAGTTAGCCGCACCGACCTCGGTCAGCGCCACCTCCAACCCACGCAACTGCCGCATCAGCGGCGCCAGGCCGAACTGCCGGCCGAGCACCACCAGCACCAGGATCGCCAACAGGCAACCGAAGGCGATCCACATCTGGGTGTGCTGGACACTGTCGGCGCGCGCGCTCATCAGCGAGACCAGTTTGTTCAGCTCGCCCAACAGCTCGGCGGAATACTGCGAGAAGCCGCGCAGGTCGACCTGGCTGGCAGGCTGTGCCACCTGGTCGAGCATGGCCCGATAGCGGCCCCAGATCTGCGCCACCTTCTGCCGCTGGGCGGCGATCTCCGGCGCGCCCATCCGGCTCACGTTGCGCTCGGCATTGCCCGCATCCAGGTCGGCGGCCGAGCGTTCGTACTGGGCGATGGTCGCGGCCAGGGCCTTTGGGTCGCCGGCGCCGAGTCGCAATTGCAGCGCCTCGCGGGCCATCTTCTGGCTGAGCATGCGCTGCGCACCGGCCACGTTGATGGTTTCCGGCGAGATCGACATGCTCAGGTACAACGCCACCGAGGCGCAGGCGGCCAGGCCGAACATCAGTGCATAGGACAGTAGGAACTGGGCGTTCAGGGTCTTCAACCCGAGCCCCCGCAGAATCCGATCGAACACCCTGGCGACGCTTTCGTTCATTGGCTTTTCCCCACTGGACTGCAGAAACCGATAACCACCCCATCGGCCCGTCGCGCCTGGGCTTGAATCGTCACTTCGCCGATTCCGTCCCCGAGCGCCTCCCTCTCCAGGGCGTGGCCCCCGGCGGGCAAGGCCTGAAGACAGTTTGCCGCTGCGGCATCGGGACGCGCCCTGTAAACTCTGGCAGGTACCCGGCACGCCGCGCCGGAGACGTCATGGAACCCAGCCCGCAAGGACGCCCGCGTGATCCCCGTCGCCCCTCTTCCCCTGATCGTCCCGCTTATCTACCTGTCGTCGTTCGTCGCCGGCATCTGGCTGCTGGTCTGGCTATCGCTCCTGGCCTTCAGCCCGCGCGCGCGCCAGCGCTTGCGCCGCCGCTGGCCGAGCCGCGGCCTGCTGATGCTGCTCCTGCTGATCCCGTTGGGACTGCGCGCCTGGCTGGAGATCGGTCTCTGGCAGTACGAGCGCGAACGTGCACGCGAGGAAGCCGCGCACAGCGCCGTGCTCGAGCGCCCCACCCGCCTCGGAGGCATCGAGATGCCTGCCGGCACCCGGCTGAAGCTGGAACTCAAGCACCAGCCAGAAAGCTTCCGCGAAGCCGAATTCCCCACCCCGGTGACGATCCGCGGCGTCGCCACCCGCCACCTGCAACGCTGGCTGCAGAGCGAGCAGGACGACCCGCAGGACCCATGGAAAACCACCGGCGTCCATCCCACTTCGCTGCGCCTGCGTGGCGAGGGCGTCGCCGAGATCGAAGGTTGGCGTTGCGACGCCAGCCAGGAAATCGCCTTCGCCAGCGAGCGCGACGGGCGTCCCGCCGCCTTCGAAGGCTGTAGCCTGGCGACCGGCAACCGCGCCGACGAGATCGACTTCCCCGCCGGTGCGCGATTGTTCGCCAGCGACGGCATGGTCTACACCGACGGCTACCGCGACGCCGAGCGCTGGCGGGTAATGCCGGAAACCGGGCAACGGGTGTCGGTGCGCGGCATCGCGCTGAGCGGCGGCGCCCTGGCCTTCGACCGCGACCGCCGCCTGTACGGCCTCGGCGGTACGGCCCTCGCCGAGGCCTTGCAACTGGGCGCCTGGCACTACCCGGCGGGCACCGAGGTCAGCCTTTCGCCCCGCGCTGCCTGGCGTGCGCAACATCCGCACGCCTGGCTGTTCAGTCCTACCCGCGAAGCCGCTTCGCATGCCTCCGGCGAGCGCCTGGAACACGGCGCCTCGCTGTTACAGACGCTGGACGGCGAGGAACTCGAGCGCCTCGACAACCACGCGGCAGGAGTCATCGACTTCATCGAACTGGAGATCGGCGACGACCGCTGAACCCGCGCCTCGCGGTTATCTGAGGCTCAGCCGGCAGCGCGGCGGGAAGGGCAATCAGGAAATGGACGAGGCGCATGGACCCTCCGTGGCCATCACTGCGGTATGGCTAGGCATTTTCCCGATCCCGCGGGAAAAGCGATGCCGCTTCGCTTGCCGCACAGCGAAACAGGGCTAGTCTTATCAAGGTGACTTTCTCCTATGGTGGTCACCAAAGCCCCGGGGGCCGCTCATCCCCCCGGGGCTTTCCCTCTCACCTGCTGCCTCTCCCCTCCTTGATACAGCAGCCCATCGCAGTTCAACGAGGAAACCCGATGAAACTCAGCATTGTCGCCCTGGGCCTCTTGTCCATGGCAGGGGTGCTCATCTGCACCTATCTGATCCTGAAATCGCTCAGTGCCATCTGATATCGCTCATCTACGAAGCTGTGGATGCCCATGGGCAGATCGAGCAGTCCGCGCGTAGGATGGGCAGGCACGCTTCCTGCCCATTTTCCGCCAGGAAAAGAAAGGAATTCCTTTCCGAGATTTCCACAGAGGTCATGGATGAAAAAAAGCCCCCTGCTGATACTGAGCGTACTCCTCGCCGCCTGCGGCCCCGACAAGCTGATTTCCGACCTGCCGTCGCCGAACGGGCAATACCACGTCGAGGTTCGGAAATGCCCGGAGAAAGGTTCGATCACCTGGGGCGAAGAAATACAGGTCTCCCTCCTCGAAACCGGGAAATCGGAAAAGTGCCATTCAGTCGTGCAGTCGCTGGCGCAATTCGACCTGCGCGCGTCCGCGGACGAATTGCAACTGGAGTGGCTGTCCGACACGGAACTCAGGGCCTGGCACCCTAGCTTCGAGCCCGGAAACCAAGCGGACGGCTCGCGCCTGAAGCACGATGCGCCGGTGAAGATGGTCTTTGCACCGAAGCGCTGAGCGATTCAAAGGACGCACCTGTATTCCGCCGCTAGCAAGGGAGATGTCAAAGCAGTCCGCTTACTCGAGTTCCACACTCGCGGGAGCCGCGAGTGCCTGATTAAAGACTGGAAAATATGAAACAAAGCGGCGCCATCCACAGCGCCAGGTTGATCATCCATTGCAGCGCTCTTTCGCGAGCGCTCCCCAGCTTTCGCTGCTGGAGCACGAATGCCAACGCAGTGGAATGCAGCAACAGGGCGCAGGCAGGAAAGACCAGCAGGTAGGCGAACAGCCCAGGCGCATTCATATTGGGATAGCCATGGCTGTCGAGCGATCGCCAGTACGCCACCAGGAAAGCGCTCGCGACCGCGAGGCTGAGCCCCAGGCTGATGCGGCTATACCACTTCATCGATACCCTCCCGACGCGCCTTCCGGACCTACGCCGATCGTTCCGGAAAACGGCCCGAACCGCCTCGCCTCACCCTGCTTCAGTCAGAGCGGCTCAGGGCTTCCGGGGCTCGTTGCCGAGCAGACGATCGAGCTCGCCCATGACGCGATCGCTCTTGGCCTCTTCGAGCTTGCGCCGGGCCTCGGCGAGATTGGCCTGGGCGCGCTCCATCTCGACCATGCCGACGGCGGTGATCACCGCCTGCAATGGCACGCCCCTGCCGGTGGAGCGCATGCCGTTGCGTTCGCGTTGCTGCGGCGCGCAGATGAACTGGAGGACAGCCTCATGGCTTTCGTTGGGCAGCGGGGTCCAGCCCTTGGCGAAGGTGAACTGGAGGTTCGTGGGTTGCCCGTTGTTGGAGAAGGTCTTGGCGTTGACCACCTTCACCTCTCGCTTATCGCAGCGGTACTGGTGCGCGCTGAGCAGATGGAAGGAGTCGAACAGCATGGCGATCTGCACCTGCCAGGCGTTTTCGATACCCGGCACCGGTGCCAGCGAATCGGCATCGGCCAGGAACACGTCAAGCTCGGCAGGGTCGTCGCCCTTGTGTACCACCCACCAGTCTTCGGCCCAGGCATGGCCGGATGCGGCCAGCAGCGCGGAGCACAGCCAAGTCACGGCACTGCGGGAAACCTTGCGATAGACGTTCATGTCACCTTCCTTTGTGGGGAAACGCTTCCCTGCCGATCGTGGATAGGGGCGGCACCCGGCGCCCCTGAGCGAACACCCGCTATTTCAATGACAGCGGCACGCCCCAGACCGGGTCTTCCATGCCCTGCTTGCGCAGCGGTGTGATCTGCAGGGGCTGGAGCCTGGACAGCAGTTGCCGGTGCTTGTCGCTCAGAGCCCGCTGGGCGATCAGGGACTGGCTGAAGTCCATCGGCGCCGGCCAGGTGTAGACGGTCAGGTTTTCCAATGGGCATTCGATCTTCTTCGGATCGATCGCCCGGCACTTCGACTGCTGGTACTTGTAGCCGGGGGTCTTCAGGTGCATGCGCGGGGCCAGCAGCAATTGCCCGCCCTGCACGCTGAAGCTGGCCAGCGCCTTGTCGACCGGCAAGCGTGCCTGGATCTTGATCGAAGGTACGTCGCGGGAGTCGGTCTGCTGGTAATAGCCGGCCTGGGAGCCCTGGGTCGTCTGCGTGTATTGCTGCTCGCCCCAGCTCACGCAGGCGCCCGAGGCCACATGCACGGCGGTGCAGACCTTCTCGGTCTTGATCTCGCTGCCATAGGTGGCATCTTTCCAGACTTCTTCCCGGTAGTACTCGCGATACAGCTCGGGGGACAGGTACGCGGTGCCGTTGGCGCCATGGCCCGAACCGGGCGGACCGCCGCGGGCGCCGACCTGGTCGAGCAAGCCATGGATCTGGTAGTCGTCGCCGCCGGTCAGCAGGTACTTGCCGGGCGGCAGGATATGCACCTCGAAGGCCTTGAACAGATAGGTCTCGTCGGGCTTCCGCTGCAGCGCGTTGGTCTGGAACTTGCGGCCGAAGGTCACCTTCGGGTCCTTCTCGTACTCCCAGATCGCCGTTGGCGTCCACTGGGTCATGGTCAGCGCATCGCTCAGGGACTTGTGCGGCATCACGTCGGCCACCAGTACCACGGCCATGTTCCCTTTCAGCGCCTGGTCCACCAGGTCCAGCATCTGCGCGTTGCGCGGATCGTCCATGCTGCCATAGGCGCCCGAATCGAGTTCAGACACGCAACCGGAAAGGGAAAGAGAAAGCAGCAAGGCGGCGGAAAGGGTAAAACGCGGGCGGGACAGTCTCATGTATCGATCCTTGATAGAGGCTGGTGCGGGTCGTCGGACGGCCCATCTTACTGGCCCCAGCCTGGATCGCAATATTTCAAATGAACTAGGTCGGCAGGGGCACACCGGCAGGGCCAGGAGCTGCCACGGCTCTCGTTGGTTCTACGCCTACGCAAACCTCCAGGCATTGGGAGCGGCGTTGTCTGGCAGGCCAGGCTCGGGAAACGTGCACATCCGGAAGAGTGGGTCCCGCGCGCATTGAGGCCACGCCAGTCTCTTCGGAGAGTTTCCAGATGTACCAGGTGTAAGCACTATATTACGGAGGTTTTGTCAGTGACTGAAAAACGGTCGCAGCCTACCCTTACCGCTGCAGTTTTTAATGGGCCGAGCAAGCTAGACCTCCTGCCCGTCCGGTAGATGCGATTCAGCAATCGCTCCGCTTGATTTCTAGTCAGTGGGCAGCTAAATCCATGCTCTGACCCGATAATACCCGGTAGCGAATCGAGTCGTGGCACTATTGTCGATTCCTCCGAAATATCCCGTGCCCCATACTGCCGCTCCAGTTCCAAGCCGAATATTCAAGCTACCCACTTCAACCTGAGCCCCACTGCCTTTATGCCCTCCATCATTGAAATAACTGGGCATGACAATGTTCCATGTTGATGGACTCGATGACCTTGCAAACTCAACGACCACCCGACGCGGCGACCTCTGGAGTCCATGACTCAGGGTATACAAACTATTTGAAGAAACAGAAAACCAGTCTGACTCAAAATCCGGGACTCCTCCCAGATACACTTCAAACTGATAAGCTCCCGACGTCGTAGAAGATGTCTCCCTGAATAGATTACCCAGTATTCTCCGACCTCCCAAAACGACTTGACTAGTATAACCGGAGACGGCTGGCGCACTATACACAGGAACACGCTCCGTCCAGCCGGAGGAGCCTGCTACGGCTTTCGCCAGCAGGATTGTTCTGTAATAACAAAAATGAGTCGTTCTGTTCGTGTACAAGAGAACTACATGTGGTGTACCTCCCTCAGAATAAACATAGGAGAGAGAAGGGGCTACGAGAATATCGGTAGAGTCACCATTTTGTGCAGTCACATTACCCTGATCAGTCCATGTGCCGCCGTCGTCCAGACTTATAAACTGACGTAACGCTCCTCCGGCACCAGATCCTACTCTGGCTACAGCCAGAATTACGCCATCTCCCACAGGAAGGTAAGAAGTCTCATTGTATGGTGTGTTCCCGCTGTAGATCGTGCTTCCTTCGCCCCACGTTTCTCCGCCATCAGAAGACTCTAGCCATTTCAGTTCATAATTGACTCCCGTCGCCGCGTAAAGAGGAATCACATAGCGCGCCCCTACTTGAAAACTTTTTCCATGAGCAAAATTATAATCCGCCCCACCTCTAGCCAATGTGAATTTATGTACCCATGTCACACCTGAATCATCAGATACATAGACCTTCACCTCTCCTGTTTCATAAACCGTCGAGGCCGCGACGATCCTTCCGCTAGGCATCGTCCCACCAGCTACATCTCGAAAATCCTGTCCTCCCGCCTGGGCAACTATTGTAGGCGCACTCCAAATACCACCTTCCAGTTTACTGAAAACAACACGCCCATCACTACCACCTACATGCTCTGTTGCCCGCCTATATATTAGGTACAAACCTCCATCTGACAATATATCCATTTGGCCAAAATGATCATAATATGATTCATACAGAGCCTTTCCCACTAACCGATGCGGAATATCAAAATAAGTATTCATCCCTCACTCCTTCGGTCAAATTAGGCCAACACACTCGCCACCACTCAACAGCTCTACCCTACAAACCTTGACTACCCGGCCAACTATAAAATTCTTCAAAAATAAATATTGGAAAAAATTTCTGATGAAAAACTCTTGAATGAATACAGGTGCCGGACCGACGGCAGACTTATAATCATCTCGGCATCCCACCAGCCTCGGCTCTTGCACGCATTCACACTAGCACGCTCATCCCGCCCCTCCTCCACCTCCATACCTGATAAAATCCCTCGCCCTGCTCCGCTCTCCCTGCCGAAGTCCCGATGCGCCCAGAACCGACTACCACCCCCGCCACCCTCTCACGCCGCTTTTCCGTTGCGCCGATGATGGACTGGACCGATCGCCACTGCCGCTTCTTCCTGCGCCAATTGTCCCGTCACACCTTGCTCTACACCGAGATGGTCACGACCGGCGCGTTGCTGCACGGCGATCGCCAGCGCTTCCTCCGCTACGACGAATGCGAGCACCCGCTGGCGCTGCAGCTGGGCGGCAGCGTGCCGGCGGAATTGGCGGCCTGCGCGCGGCTGGCGGAAGAGGCCGGCTACGACGAGGTCAACCTCAACGTCGGCTGCCCCAGCGACCGGGTCCAGCACAACATGATCGGCGCCTGCCTGATGGGGCATCCGGCGCTGGTGGCGGACTGCGTGAAGGCAATGCTGGATGCGGTGGAGATAGCGGTGACGGTGAAGCACCGCATCGGTATCAACGGGCGCGACAGCTATGCCGAACTCTGCGATTTCGTCGGCCAGGTGCGCGAGGCCGGCTGCCGGAGCTTCACCGTGCATGCACGGATCGCCATCCTCGAAGGGCTCTCGCCCAAGGAAAACCGCGAGGTGCCGCCGCTGCGCTACGAGGTCGCGGCGCAATTGAAGAAGGACTTCCCGGACCTGGAGATCGTCCTCAACGGCGGCATCAAGACCCTCGAGGCCTGCCGCGAGCACCTGCAGACCTTCGACGGCGTGATGCTCGGTCGCGAGGCCTACCACAACCCCTACCTGCTGGCCGCGGTGGACAGCCAGTTGTTCGGCAGCGAAGCGCCGCCGCTCAGTCGCAGCGAGGCCTTGCTCCGTCTGCGTCCGTACATCGAGCGACACCAGGCCGAAGGCGGCGCGATGCATCACGTGACCCGCCATATCCTCGGCCTGGCCCAGGGCTTCCCCGGCTCCCGGCGATTCCGCCAGTTGCTCTCGGTGGACGTGCACAAGGCCGCCGATCCGCTGCGGGTTTTCGACCAGGCGCTGGAACTTCTGGCGGGGCGATAGCTCCCATTGAGCCGCGCCTGCGGCTCGGGTAAGGTCGGGGGATTCTTCTTCCCAAGAACCCACCTGACAAGACCTCGCCATGACTTCGAAGCTGGAACAACTCAAGCAATACACCACGGTGGTCGCCGACACCGGCGACTTCGATGCCATTGCCCGCCTGAAGCCGGTGGACGCCACCACCAACCCGTCGCTGCTGCTCAAGGCCGCTGCCCTGCCGCGCTACGCCGAGCACCTTCGACAGGCTACCGCGGGTAGCGGCGGCGACGCCGGACTGGCTTGCGACCGCTTCGCCGTGGCAGTCGGCAAGGACATCCTCGGAGTCATTCCCGGACGTATTTCCACCGAAGTCGACGCGCGCCTGTCGTTCGACAGCGAGGCCACCCTCGCCCGCGCCCACCGCCTGATCGAGCTGTACGACGAACAGGGCATCGACCGCGAGCGGGTGCTGATCAAGATCGCCTCCACCTGGGAAGGAATCCGCGCCGCCGAGATTCTGGAACGCGAGGGCATCCAGACCAACCTGACCCTGCTGTTCTCCTTCGCCCAGGCGGTGGCCTGCGCCGACGCCGGGGTGTTCCTCATCTCGCCGTTCGTCGGGCGCATCTACGACTGGTACAAGAAGAGCGAGAATCGCGACTACGCCGGCGCCGAGGATCCCGGCGTGCAGTCGGTCTCGCGCATCTATCGCTACTACAAGGCCAACGGCTACAAGACGGTGGTGATGGGCGCCAGCTTCCGCAATCTCGGCCAGATCGAGCAACTGGCCGGCTGCGACCGCCTGACCATCAGTCCCGACCTGCTGCAACAACTGGCTGACGCCCAGGGCGAGCTGCCGCGCCTGCTGCTGCCGGGCGAAGGCGAGCCGCGCCAGGTGCTCGACGAGAGCGCTTTCCGTTGGCAGATGAACGAGGACGCCATGGCCACCGAAAAGCTGGCCGAAGGCATCCGCCTGTTCGCACGCGACCAGGAAAAGCTCGAATACCAGTTGGCGACCCGCCACTGATCGCCGCTGCCGGCGGGACGCGCATGCAGGGCGTCCCGTTCCGGCGCAGCGGAATTCAGCAGGAGTTCGGGAAGGGATCGACCGGTTAATGGCGCTCCAGGGCGCTGACCAGGTCGTGGAAGGCTTCGCGGTTGGATTCGTTGAGGCCCATCAGGATGCGGTGCGCCTCCAGGACCTTGTCGCGCACCACATCTTCCGACTGGTCCTGCGGCGGCAGGTCGGACAGGCACTCCGGACACGGAATCGGACGATCGACGATATTGAACACCTGATCGAAACCCATCGACTGCAACAGACGGGTAATGTCCGGATTGGTGGTCACCAGCGTGGGCAACAGGCCGATTTTCTGCCGCGACAGGATGGACAGCTTGGCCAGTAGGCCGAGCGTGGTGCTATCGATGCTCTGGGTTTCCGTAAGATCGATGATGATCGCCGAGAAATTCAGCGCAGCGAAGATCTTTTCGATGGTGGAATCCAGGGCCGAGCACAGGGTGAGGCGGACCTCACCGACGAATTTCAGAACGAAGGAGCCGTTCTGTTCGGCAAACTGGATTTTACCGGTACTCATGCAAGGTTCCTGCTCAACACCAGCAAGGCGATATCATCCGGCATCTCCGCCAGGTTGGCCAGCCCGAAGACCTGGCGCAGCCCGTCGAGGGTGCCTCCGGCGGCTGCCACCTGCTCCGGTAGCGAAGCCTCTTTCTCCTTCAGCGTAGCTCCTGGCAGCACATCGAGGATGCCATCGGAAAACAGCGACAGGCTGAAGGAAGGGGGCAACTCCATGACCCGGTCGTCATAGCTCGCATCGTCGAACAGGCCCACCGGCAGGCCACGGCCTTCCAGGTAGCTCGCCTGCCCGTCGACGAACAGTACCGGGAGCGGCAGGTGGCCGCCGATGCTGTAGGTCAGGCAGTTCTTCTCCAGGTCGATGACCCCGCCGAGCATGGTCACGTGCTTGCCCAGCTTGGTATTGATCAGGCCGCGGTTGATGTGCGCCAGCACCTCGGACGGCTTGAACTCCGGGAGCGTGCCGTTGCGCCGTGACTCGTAGAGCAGACGCGTGGTCATGAACTTCAGCAGCACCGTGACGAAGGCCGAGGAAGCGCCATGGCCGGAAACGTCGGCCAGGTAGAACGCCACGCGTCGCTCGTCGACCCGGAAGTAGTCGACGAAGTCGCCAGAGAGATACAGCGACGGAATGATCCGGTGGGAAAACTCCAGCCCCTCGATGCTCCACGGCGTCACCGGAAGCATGTTCATCTGCACCTGGCGTCCAGCGTTCTGGTCCTCCTGGAGCAGGTTCAGGCTGGCCTGCAATTCGCGGTTGGCGGCTTCCAGCTTGTCGCGGTAGCGCTGGTTCTCGACCCGCAGGTAGGCGCGATCCAGGGCCCGGCGCACCGAATGCTCGAGCACCGCGAGATCTTCCAGGGGCTTGATCAGGTAGTCGGCGGCGCCCAGGCGCAAGGCTTCCACCGCATCGCTCATCACGCCGGCTCCGGAAAGCACGATGATCGGCGTTTCCGAAGCGGTCTGGCGGATGCGGCGGATCAGTTCGAGGCCGTCGATCTGCGGCATGCGCAAATCGCAAATGACCAGGTCCGGCTGTTCGCTTTCGAAGATCTGCAGGCCCTGCAGACCGTTGAGGGCCTGCAACACCTTGAAGTTGCTGTCTTCCAAGTAGGCAGCGAGGCTTTCGCGCACCACCTCGTCGTCATCGATGATCAGCAGCGTGGCACTGACTTTATGCATGGGTCATCCAGGCAAACGGCGCCGGAAACAGTGGGTCCTAGGCGCTTATTGTAAGTGACAACAGCGCGGCTACGGGGTTCGACAAGGCGCAGACGGTACTCCCATCCGTTGAGCAGTTCAAGCCGTTGACCTTTGCCGGAAAATCCGCCTTTGTCCGTCCGATCCCGTCCGCACGGTATAAACTTTGACGATAATCGCCAGGATTGCCAGTCGCCCCCCATCGCCCCGACCATGAGGATCAGCCCATGCAGCCCATCGAGCACAACTACAGCGAGAAGCGCGACTTCATCCGCATGAAGCTCGACACCCCGGTCACCATCCGCTGCGAAGGCCGCGAGTCGGTGGCCCTGTGCCGGGACCTGTCCGCCAGCGGGCTGCTGCTGGAAGCGCAAAGCGAGCTGGCTCCGGGCGACCACCTGCGGGTGAGCATCCCGTCCACCCACGAGACCCTCACCGGCCTGGAACTGGAAGCCCGCGTGGTGCGCTGCGAACGGCTCGGCCCAGGGCGGCATAGCCTGGGGCTGAGCATCGTCGCGATCCACTGAAACGACGAAAGGCGACCCAAGGGCCGCCTTTCCAGGTGTCGCACGAAGCGGGTCGACTTAGAAGTCGTCCTCCACCTCGCCGTCCTTGACCTTGAACTCGCGGTTCTGCAGGTAGGCGTTGCGGATGAAGATGTACTTGTCGCCGCTGATCAGTTTTTCCGACTTCAGCAGGTTGGCACGGGTGTCGACGGTGTTGATGCCGAACATCACGTTGCGCGCGCGTACATCGTCCATGTAGTGGTAGGGACCGACATAGATGTCCGGGATCTTCGCCGGGGCATCGCGCAGCGTGCTCGGGCCGAGGAACGGCAGCATCACGTACGGGCCGCTGCCGACGCCCCAATAACCCAGGGTCTGGCCGAAGTCCTCGTCGTTGCGCTGCAGGCCCATCGGGGTCGCCACGTCGATCAAGCCGGCCAGGCCGAAGGTGCTGTTGAACAGCAGGCGGCTGGTGTCCACGCCGGCATTGTGGAACTTGGCCTGCAACAGGTTGTTGGCCAGGTTCTTCACGTCGCCGAGGTTGTTGAAGAAGTTGTGCACGCCGTCCTGAACGAAGTTCGGGGTGACCTTCTGGTAACCCTGGGCCAGCGGTTTCAGCGCATAGGTGTCCAGGGTGTCGTTGAAGGTGAAGATGGGACGGTTGATGCTTTCCCAAGGGTCTTCTTCACTGGCCGCCAGGGACAGCGTGGGTGCCAATGCGAGGCTGGCGCAAGCCAGGATTCGGGCACTACGTTCGATCCAGTTCACGCCGCGGGCGCGCATTGCTGTATCTCCTTTGCATGACTAGTCTTGGCCGCCAGCGCGGCTTCAGCGTGCGCGCAGTATATAGGCTCGCATTGAATTTGAGACTAGAAGAGTTACGAGATGGCTGACAGACAATTGCTACACACGGCCCATATCCCGGTGCGCTGGGGCGACATGGACAGCTACGGGCACGTCAACAACACCCTTTATTTCCAGTACCTGGAAGAGGCCCGGGTGGCCTGGTTCGAAACCCTCGGCGTCGACCTGGAAGGCGCTGCCGAGGGGCCGGTGGTGCTGCAAAGCCTGCACACCTACCTGAAGCCGGTGGTGCATCCGGCCACCGTGGTGGTGGAACTGTACGCCGGCAAGCTGGGCACCAGCAGCCTGGTACTGGAACATCGCCTGAGCACCCTGGAAGATCCGCAAGGCACCTATGGCGAAGGCCACTGCAAGCTGGTCTGGGTGCGCCACGCGGAAAACCGTTCGACGCCCGTGCCGGACAGCATACGCGCCGCGATCGCCTGACTCAGGCGCCCGGATAGGCCGCGTCGAGCACGATCTCCAGGGCGTCCGGGCGCCAGAACTCCTGGTCGAACTCGACCACCCTCTGCCCCTCCGCGTAACTCAGTCGCTCCAGGTACAGCGCCGGCGAACCCGGCGCCAGTTGCAGCGGCTCGGCCTGGGCCGCGTTCAGCGCGGTCGGGTGCATCGCCAGTTGGCAGCGCGTCGGCTGCAGGCCGAAACGCTCGCGCAGCAGGCTCATCAGCGAAGTATCGAGGTCGTGGTCCAGCAGGCCTGGGCACCACCCGGCATCCAGGGCGATCAGTTCGATCAGCACCGGACGCTCGTCCACCCAGCGGCGCCGTTGCAGGAAATACACCGGCGCGCTGTCCTCCAGCCCCATCCGCTTGGCCAGCCAGGCGCCGGCTGCTCGCCGCTCGGCGTGCAGCGTCTCGGTACGCGGCTGGCGTCCCTGGGCGCTGACGTATTCCATGAAGCCGGTGGTACGGGTCGGGTTGTAGCGGATCCGCGGCGGCGCGACGAACCAGCCGCGGCGGTTCTCGCGATAGACCAGGCCTTCGGTTTCCAGTTGCTGCAGGGCTTCGCGAAGGGTGATGCGGGTACACAGGAAGCGCTCGGCCAACTCCCGCTCGGAGGGAAGTTTCACCTGCAGCACGCCCTGGGCGATATCCGCGGCGAGCTGGTCGCGGATGCGCAGGTACTGACGAGATTGATCGACCGGCATGACGGCCTCGCTGATTCAGACCGGCCGATTATAACGGCAGCCCGTCGGCCTATCGCCACTGCCACGAAAACGTCACGGCAGCGTCACAAAACCCATCTAGGCTGGCCTAGACCATTTGCCAGACGCCTTTCGCATGCCCAGCTCCGACCAACTCCCGCGCTTCACCGCCCTGCTCTTCGGACTCTCCGGCGGCCTGGTGGATTTCGGCGCCCGGACCCTGTCCCTGGCGCTGCTGCGCAGCCATCCGCATAGCCCTGCCGAACACCTCCGCGACGCCAGTCTGCTGCCCTTCGCCGAGGCACAAAGCTTCCTGTTGCGGCGCAAACCGAACAAGAGCGAGCGCCAGCGCCTGGAGCAGGCCCTCGACGAAGCCGCCGGGGAACAGGCCGAAGCCATCGCCGGTGCCGTGGCCCTGTTGGAGAGCCTGGACGAACAACGGATTCCCTATGCCTGGCAGGACGAGCTACCGGAATCGGTCTGCCAGCGCCTTGCCGCGCCGCTCGGCCGAGCGGACGCCCTGATCCCCCTCGCCGGCGCGCGCCCCTGGCCGGCCCCCGATGGCTGCTGGCAGGCCCTCGCCCGGCTGGGCATCGAGCGCCTCGACGGCTGCGTGCTGGTCAGCGCCCAACCGCGTCAACTCCAGGCCGGACTCAATGCCGGGCTATGGACCATCGGCCTGGCCGCCAGCGGGCCGTCGTGCGGCCTCTCGCCGGCCGACTGGGACGCTCTCGGACATACCGAGCGCGACCGCTTGCGTGCCGACGCCACCCTGGAACTGTACCGCCTGGGCGTGCATTCCGTGATCGATCACCTGGGCGAGCTGCAACCCTGCCTGCACGACCTCGCCGTCCGCCGCCTGAAAGGAGAAAAACCATGAGCCGCGCCCGTCACCGCTTTCTCGACGAACTGGCCGAACGCTTCGCCAGCCATGGCGCCGAGCCCTATGGCGAGGCAGTCAGCCAGGCCGAGCACGCGCTGCAGTGTGCGACCCTGGCCGAGCGCGCCGGCTGCTCGGACAGCCTTGTAGTCGCCGCCCTGCTGCACGATATCGGCCACCTCTACGAAGACCCGGCGCAGATCGACGAGGAGGACCTGCGCCACGAGGAATTCGGCGCACGCCTGCTGCGCGAGCTGTTCCCAGAGTCGGTCTGGCAGCCGGTGCGCCTGCACGTATCGGCCAAGCGCTTCCTCTGCGCGGTGGACCCGAGCTACCACGCCAGCCTGTCGCCGGCCTCCCGGCACAGCCTGGTGCTGCAAGGCGGGCCGTTCGACGAGCGTGCCGCCGCGGCCTATATCAAGGCGCCCTATGCCCAGGACGGCCTGACCCTGCGCCGCCTCGACGACCTGGCCAAGGACCCGGCCATGCGCACCCCCGAACTGACGCACTTCTTCCCGCTGCTGGAACGCCTGCTGCGGATTGTTCCGGATCGCGCACATCTGCGCCCGACAGGTTAATCTGTTCGGCATGGACGGACCTTTCGGCGCCCGCCGGAGGTCCACCGAAGACTTGTACGTCGAGGGAAATACCATGCCGAAAGAGAGTCTGCTGCGCGAACTGTCCGCCCTGCGCGAGCAACTGGAGCAACAACCGCCGCTGAACGAAGAGCAGCGCGCCGAACTGGAACTCCTGATCAGGGACATCGAACTGAAACTGGCCAACGAGGACGCCCTCAACGAAGGCAGCCTGGTCGATGGGGTCAACCTCGCCGTCGAGCGCTTCGAGGTCAGCCACCCGACCCTCGCCGGCACGCTCCGCTCCATCGTGCAGAGCCTGGCCAACATGGGAATCTGAACGACTTGCCGAAATGAAAAGCCCCGGCATGGCCGGGGCTTTTTCGTATCCGCGTGTTGCGAGGCGTTACTGGCGCACCAGGCGTCGGTTGTCCGGTGCGACCTCCGCCAGGCTGCGGTAGGGATTGATATCCAGGCCGCCACGGCGTACGTAGCGCGCGTAGACGCTGAGCGCCTGCGGCTGCAACAGGCGCTGCAGGTCGAGGAAGATGCGTTCGACGCACTGTTCGTGGAAGTCCTGGTGCTGGCGGAAGGAAACCAGGTAGGCCAGCAGGCTGGCCGGGTCCAGCGCCGGGCCCCGGTAGTCGACCACCAGGGTGCCCCAGTCGGGCTGGCCGGTGACCGGGCAGTTGGACTTGAGCAGGTGGCTGTAGAGCTGCTCCTCGACGATCCGCCCGGCGTCGCAGCGCAGCAGTTCCGGGCGCGGCTGCTCGTAGCCGTCGACGGCGATGTCCAGCTCGTCGATGCAGCGCCCCGGCAGACGCCCGATGCCCTCCTCGGCAACCTCGTCGAGGCTGCGCAGGCGCACGCCCACGGGCGCCCCGGCAGCGGCCGAGAGGTCTTTCTGCAATACCGCGCGAAGCGCCTCACGACTATCGAAGGCGGACTGGTTGAGGGAATTGAGGTAAAGCTTGAACGACTTCGACTCGATGATGTTCGGCGAGTCCGCCGGGATCGAGAACTCGCCGATCGCCACCACCGGCTTGCCGGCCGGGGTCAGCCAGGACAGCTCGTAGCAGTTCCAGATATCCACGCCGCGATAAGGCAGGGTCTCGGCGCTCAGGCCAAGCTCGGCCCATTTCGCCGTGCGTGAAATGGGAAACAGCAGCGACGGCGTGTAGCTGGAGACGTATTCGCTGGTCTTGCCCAGCGGCGAATGTTCGGCGGGATGCTGCATGAGGGAAACCTGCTGGATGAATCGCGCAGGGCCCTTCCCCGCGCGCCGCGCCGCACTGGCGGGCGGCGGCAAGTGTATACGGATCGGCCGGCATCTTCACGCCGGCCGTCCGCCGGCTCAGGGCTGCACGGTCAGTTGACCGACCATCCCGGCCTGGTAGTGGCCGGGGATGTTGCAGGCGAACTCCAGCCGGGTGGCTTTGGCGAAGGTCCAGGTCAGCTCGGCGCTCTTGCCCGGCTCGACCAGCACGCTGTTGGGGTCGTCGTGCTTCATCATCCGGCCATGGTCCATGCCGGCCATGCCGTGGCCCATCTGACTATGGTCCATCGACGCCATGCCGGTCGGGGTGAGCATCCCGGACTGCTGCATCTCCAGCATCTCCTTCTGGTGCTCGGCATGCATCGCCGCGTCTCCCAGGTTGAACTCGTGCAACAGCTTGCCTTCGTTCTTCAGCACGAAGCGGACCGTCTCGCCGGCCTTGACCTCGATCGCCCGCGGCTTGAAGTACATGTCGCCGAGCACCACCTCGATGCTGCGGCTGGCCTGCGCGGCCTGGGCCGGCTTGCCGAAGGCCTGGCCGTGGGCCGGCGAAGCCTGGGCGTTGGCACCGAAAAGCACGCCGAGGACGATCAGGGAAGCGGGAAGCAGGCGGCGCGGAAACATACGGGGAATCTCCATCGGGTTGATGTCGCCTATCCTGTGTCGCTGCGCCTGCCGGCTGGCTGTCGGGAGCATTACATCTTTGTCAGCTTGCCGCCGTTGCGGACCGCGAAGGCTAAGATCGCCCAGCGCCACCGACGGGCATAAAAAACCCGCCGACCGGAAACCAGGGAACCGGTGGCGGGTGAAGACGGGATCGGAGCCCTCCGTCATCCCGTGTGGAGCCGGGGGTGGAAGAACTGGCGATCAGCAGTTTTCCTTGTCCTTCTTCGTCGCTTCGGCCTGCTTCGCCAGTTTTTCCTGGTGCGCGGCACGAGCCTTGGCGGCCTGGGCCTGCATGCGCTCGAAGACGATGTCGCCGCCGCTGTCGGCCATGGCCGGAACGGTCGGGGCGAGGACCAGCAGGAAAGCGAGGGTGGAGGCAGTGAAGGTACGCATGGGAAGTCTCCTCGAATGAGTTCCCCTGTAGTCTGCGCGGGGGCCACTGTCGCCCCCGTTACCCACTGATTACGATGCTGTCAGAAACAGGTCGGCATGGCCGGCAAATGTAACGAGGGATGAACATGAAACTGCTGATCGTCGAAGACGAACCGCGCATCGGCCAGTACCTGCGCCAGGGGCTCGCCGAGGCAGGCTTCGCCGTCGACCTGAGCGACGATGGCAACGAGGGCGAGCAACTGGCCCTGGGCGGCGACTACGACCTGCTGATCCTCGACGTCATGCTGCCCGGCCGTGACGGCTGGCAGATCCTGCGCAGCGTGCGCGACGCCGGGATGACCATACCGGTGCTGTTCCTGACCGCCCGCGATGCCGTAGAGGACCGCGTGCGCGGCCTCGAACAAGGCGCCGACGATTACCTGGTGAAGCCGTTCGCCTTCGTCGAACTGCTCGCCCGGGTGCGCACCCTGCTGCGCCGGGGCAGCCAGCAGTTGCAGGAGACCACCCTGCAACTGGCCGACCTCGAACTCGATTTGCTGCGCCGCCGGGTGCAACGCCAGGGCAAGCGGATCGACCTCACCGCCAAGGAGTTCGCCCTGCTCGAACTGCTGCTGCGGCGCAGCGGCGAGGTGCTGCCCAAGTCGCTGATCGCCTCGCAGGTCTGGGACATGAACTTCGACAGCGATACCAACGTCATCGAGGTGGCCATCCGCCGCCTGCGCGCCAAGGTCGACGACGACTACCCGCAGCGCCTGATCCATACCGTGCGCGGCATGGGCTACGTTCTCGAAGAGCGCGACGAATGAGCGCCGGGTTCGGCTCGCGGATGTCCCTCGGCGTCCGCCTGAGCCTGCTGTTCGCCGCCTGCACGGCGGCGGTCTCGCTGATCGCCGGATTGATCTTCAGCAGGGCCATCGACGAGCATTTCGTCGAACTCGACCACCTGGCGATGTCCGCCAAGCTCGCGGTGTTTCGCGACGAACTGCGCGGCCTCGGCTCGGAACAGCAGATGCGCCGCCGCGAAGCGGAACTGCTGCGCGAACTGGCACGCCACCCCGACCTCGGCCTGCGCCTGAACGGCCCGGATGGCAACCTCTGGTTCGAGCGCCTGCCGCAGCCTGCGCATCCCGGTCTGCCCGCCAACCGCGAACTCGGCGCCCCGCTGGAGCCCGGCAACGACGCTTCGCCGCGACTCACCGTGATCCTCGACATCAGTCATCACCAGCACTTCCTGCAACGCATGCGCCAGTTGATCTGGCTGACCATGAGCCTGTCGGCGCTGGCCACCGCGCTGCTCGGCGCCTGGGCCACCGGCGCCAGCCTGGCGCCGCTGCGACGGATGCGCGAAGTCGCCGCGCGGGTTTCCGCCAACTCCCTCACCACCCGCCTCGACGCCAGCCGGATGCCGGAGGAGCTGCGCGGCCTGGCCGGCGAGCTGAACGCCATGCTGGCGCGCCTGGAAGAAGCCTTCCAGCGCCTCTCGGCGTTCTCCGCCGACATCGCCCACGAGTTGCGCACCCCGCTCACCAGTCTGCTGACCCAGACCCAGGTGGTATTGTCCCGCCCGCGCTCGCTGGAGGACTATCGCGAGGCCCTGCACGGCAACCTCGAGGAGCTGGAACGGCTCACCGCGATGGTCAACGACATGCTGTTGCTGGCCAAGGCCGACCACGGCCTGCTGGCGCCCAGCCGCCAGGCCCTGGACCTGGGCGCGGAAGTCGACTCGCTGCTGGAGTTCTACCAGCCGCTGGCGGAAGACCACGATATCCGCCTGCTGCGCGAAGGCAGCCTGAGCCTGCCCGGCGACCGCGGCATGCTGCGGCGGGTGCTGGCCAACCTGCTGGACAACGCCCTGCGCTTCACCGCCGATGGCGGAGAGATACGTATCCGTCTCGGCGACCGACGCCTGAGCGTGGAGAACCAGGGTCCGGCGATTCCTCCCGAGCGCTTGCCGCGCCTGTTCGACCGGTTCTATCGTGCCGATCCGGCGCGCCGCGAAGGCCAGGGTGAACACGCCGGGCTCGGCCTGGCGATCTGCCGCTCCATCGTCCAGGCCCACGGCGGCGAGATCCGCTGCGAGTCTGCCGACGGCTGGACCCGTTTCGTCATCGATTTCGCTCGCCCGCGCCGATGAAACGCGAAGCCCCCATGACGGGGGCTTCTGTTTCATGCCTTCGAGCGTTTCATTGGCGCATGCCGCGCCCGCTCACCAGCAGCCTTACGCAGCCGAGATAGAGCACCGCGGTGGCCAGCAGCATGAAGCCGATGGCCACGCCGATGCGAATGTCGGAGACGCCGAGGATGCCGTAGCGGAAGGCGTTGACCATGTGCAGGATCGGGTTGGCCAGCGACACGGTCTGCCAGAACGGCGGCAGCAGGTTGATCGAGTAGAACACCCCGCCCAGGTAGGTCAGCGGCGTCAGCACGAAGGTCGGGATGATCGAGATGTCGTCGAAGTTGCGCGCGAACACCGCGTTGATGAAACCGCCCAGGGAGAAAATGGTCGCGGTAAGCACCACCACCAGTACCGTGATGCCCAGGTGGTGCACCTGCAGCTTGGTGAAGAACAGCGACAGCAGGGTCACGATCACCCCCACCGCCAGGCCGCGCAGCACGCCGCCGATGGTGTAGCCGAGGAGGATGGTGTGCGGCGACACCGGCGACACCAGCAGTTCCTCCACCGAGCGCTGGAACTTGCTGCCGAAGAAGCTCGACACCACGTTGCCGTAGGCGTTGGTGATCACCGACATCATGATCAGGCCGGGCACGATGTATTCCATGTAGGTGAAGCCGCCCATGTCGCCGATCTGCCGGCCGATCAAATTGCCGAAGATCACGAAGTACAGGACCATGGTGATCGCCGGCGGCAGCAGGGTCTGCGGCCAGATCCGGGTGAAGCGGCGCACCTCGCGGTAGACGATGGTGTTCAGGGCGACCAGGTTGGCGCTCAGTTCGCTGCTCATCGGGCGATCCTCGTCAGGTTCTTCTCCACCAGCGACACGAACAGCTCCTCCAGGCGATTGGTCTTGTTGCGCAGGCTCAGTACCTCGATGCCTTGTGCACCCAGTTGGGCGAACAGGTCGTTGATGCCCTGGCTCTTCTCCACCTGCACTTCGAGAGTGTGGTCGTCGACCAGCCGCGTCGGATAGCCGTCGAGGGTCGGCGGCAGGGCCTGGACGTTCTTCAGGTCGAGCAGGAAGGTTTCCGAATGCAGGGTCATCAGCAGGTCGCGCATGCTGGTGTTCTGCACGATCTCGCCGTGGTCGATGATGGCGATGTTGCGGCAGAGCTGCTCCGCCTCTTCCAGATAGTGGGTGGTGAGGATGATGCTGATGCCTTCCTGGTTGAGTTCGGTGAGGAAGCTCCACATCGAACGGCGCAACTCGATGTCGACCCCGGCGGTGGGCTCGTCGAGGATCAGCAGGCGCGGCTGGTGGACCAGCGCGCGGGCGATCATCAGGCGTCGCTTCATGCCGCCGGAGAGCATCCGCGAGGCTTCGTTGCGCTTGTCCCACAGCCCCAGCTGGGTCAGGTAGCGCTCGGCGCGCTCCTTGGCGATCTTCGCCGGGATGCCGTAGTAGCCGGCCTGGGTCACGACGATGTCGAAGACCTTCTCGAACTGGTTGAAGTTGAACTCCTGCGGCACCACGCCAAGGCAACGCTTGAGGCCGGCCGGGTCCTTGTCGAGGTCGTGGCCGAACACCGAGACCGAACCGCTGGTCTTGTTCACCAGGGTCGATAGAATCCCGATGGTGGTGGACTTGCCCGCGCCGTTGGGGCCGAGCAAGGCGAAGAAATCACCTTCGGCGACGTCCAGGTCGATGCCCTTGAGGGCCTGGAAACCGTTGCCGTAGGTTTTCGTCAATTGACGGATGGACAGGGCGGAACTCATTAGGCTTCCCGTGTCGGAAGGTGAAGAGGAAGAGCTAGATAAGGCTACGGGTAACAAAATGCAACAGTAGCCGGCTCAGGTCAGTTCGGTCATTACCGCGGTGCGGAACGCCGGGCGCTCGCGCAAGCGCAGGTACCAGGCCTCGAGGTGGGGCAGCGGCGGGCGCTCGATGGGCATCTCGAACCAGGCGTAGATGAAACAGCCCAGGGGAATGTCACCCATGCCGAAGCGTTCGCCGGACAGCCAGGGTTGGCCGGCCAGGGTCTGGTCCGGCACCCGCAGCAACTCGCCGCAGGTCTGCAGCGCCTTTGCGATCAGGGCCTCGTCGCGTTGCTCCGGCGGCGTACGCAGCGTTCCCCAGAACAGGTCGCGGAACGGCCCGGCGAGAGTCGAGGTGGTCCAGTCCATCCACTTGTCGGCGTCGGCGCGGCGCACCGGGTCCTGCGGATAGAGGTCGCCCGGCGCATAGCGGGCGGCCAGGTAGCGGACGATGGCGTTGGATTCCCAGAGGACGAAGCCGTCGTCCTCGATCACCGGCACCCGACCGTTCGGGTTCATCGCGCGGAACGCCGGCTCATCCACCAGGCCGAACGCCCCGCCGGCATCCACCGTCCGGTACTCCAGGCCAGCCTCCTCGGCGCACCACAGCGCCTTGCGCACATTGCTCGAGTTCTTCCGGCCCCAGATGGTCAACATACTCTGCGTTCCCTCTTCGGTTGATGCGGCGGATGGATCGCCGGAGCGCCCGGACGACATGCCGCACCCTACCGAGGATGGACCGAAGAAGGAAGACGCGCCGGCTGATGGTGACTATCGACGCCCTTCATCTTGTCCGGCCTCGGCCTGGAAATCGCCATCCAGGGCCAGCGGGCGGCCGGAGAACAGGTGCGGATAGTGCTGCTGCAGGTGAGAGAAGAACAGTTCCTCCGGCAGGTCGGCGAACTGGCCGTGATCGACCAGGTACTCCATGTAGCGCTCGCCCTGGCGGTTGAACGGATGGAAGACGCTGTCGGCGACGCCGTCGAACTCCAGCGGAGCGACGTCGAAGGCGCGGCACAAGGCACGGTTGAACGCCGGGGTGGCCTTCACCCAACGGCCCTCGAGGTACAGCTCGGTATAGCCGTGCATGGCGAACACCTCGCTGCGCAGCGCTTCCAGCAGGCGCGGCGTGGCCAGGTGGTTGCGCACGTCGGCCAGGCCGATCCGCGCCGGAATCCGGCAATGCCGGGCGCAGGCGGCGAGCAGGATGGCCTTGGGCACGCAATAGGACTCGCCCTGCTGCAGCGCGTGGCTGGCCTTCAGGGTCTGCGGATCGCGGCTGAACACGTAGGGGTTGTAGTGCACCCCGTCGCGTACCGCGTAGTACAGCGCGACCGCCTGGTCACGCGGTTTCGCCGAATTCCCCCGGGATTTTTCCGCGAACTCCACCACCACGGGGTGGTCACTATCCACGAAGCGGCCGGATTGTAGGTAGGACTGCATGGCGGGCTCCCGGCGGGCAATTTGTCCCAGTCTAAACGGGAAGTTTTCGCCTATAACGTGACAAACCGGCCAAGCTGACCGGCCCTGCCGCCAAACGGCGGCAAACGGGCTAAGCTCGAGACGCCGCCTGGCGTCTTCATGGAGGATTCCGCATGTTGTTGCTCTGGTTAGTCGTACTGGTACTCGGTGTCGCTTACCTCGCCCATCGGCGTACCCCACCCGCTCCCGCGCTCGGCATCAGCGCCGCCTACCTGATCCTGATGGGCGTGTTCAGCCACGCGCCCGGCTGGCTGCTGCTGGTCTTCTGGCTGCTCTGGCTGGCGGTGGCGCTTCCCCTCGCCCTGCCCGACCTGCGCCGGCGCGTGCTCAGCGGTCCGCTGTTCGCCTGGTTCCAGAAAGTCCTGCCGCCGATGTCCGACACCGAGCGCGAGGCCATCGAGGCGGGCACCGTGTGGTGGGATGGCGAATTGTTCAGCGGCCGCCCGGACTGGCAGAAACTGCTCGACTACCCCAAGGCGCAACTCACCGAAGAAGAGCAGGCCTTCGTCGACGGCCCGACCGAAGAACTCTGCGCCATGGTCAGCGACTGGGACATCGGCCAGCGCATGGACCTGCCGGAAGAAGCCTGGGCCTTCATCAAGCAGCACGGCTTCTTCGGCCTGATCATTCCCAAGGAGTACGGCGGCAAGGGCTTCTCCGCCTTCGCCCACTCACAGGTGGTGATGAAGCTCGCCACCCGCAGCGGCGACCTGGCCTCGACGGTGATGGTGCCGAACTCCCTCGGCCCGGCCGAGCTGCTGCTCCACTACGGCACCGACGAGCAGCGCCAGCGCTACCTGCCGAGCCTGGCCAAGGGCGACGACATCCCCTGCTTCGCCCTCACCGGCCCCTACGCGGGCTCCGATGCCGGCGGCATGACCGACGTCGGCATCGTCTGCAAGGGCGAATGGGAAGGTCGCGAGGTACTCGGCCTGCGCCTGACCTGGGAAAAGCGCTACATCACCCTCGGCCCGGTGGCCACCCTCCTCGGCCTGGCCTTCAAGTGCCACGACCCGGACCATTTGCTGGGCGACGAGGAGGACCTGGGCATCACCCTGGCGCTGATTCCCACCGACACCCCCGGGGTCGAGATCGGCCGCCGCCACGTGCCGCTGGGCGCCGCCTTCATGAACGGTCCGAACTCCGGCAAGGACGTGTTCGTGCCGCTGGAGTACATCATCGGCGGGCAGGAAATGATCGGCAAAGGCTGGATGATGCTGATGAACTGCCTGTCGGTCGGACGCTCCATCTCGCTGCCGGCGGTGGGCACCAGCGCCGGCAAGGCCAGCAGCTACGTCAGCGGTCGCTACGCCCAGGTCCGCGAGCAGTTCAACGTGCCGATCGCCGCCTTCGAAGGCATCCAGGAGGCGCTCGCCCGCATCGGCGGCAACGCCTGGCTGATGGACAGCGCGCGAATCCTCACCGCCAACGCGGTGGACCTCGGCGAGAAGCCCTCGGTGCTTTCGGCGATCCTCAAGTACCACCTCACCGAGCGCGGCCGCGAGTGCATCGCCCATGCCATGGACATCCATGGCGGCAAGGGCATCATCATGGGCCCGAACAACTACCTGGGTCGTTCCTGGCAGGGCGCGCCGATCTTCATCACGGTGGAAGGCGCGAACATCCTCTCGCGCAACCTGATGATCTTCGGCCAGGGCGCGATCCGTTGCCATCCGTACGTACTCAAGGAAATGGAACTGGCCCAGCGCGAGGACAAGGACCAGGCCGCCCGCGAGTTCGACGCGCTGCTGGTGAAGCACATCGGCTTCGCCGTCGGCAACGCCGCCAGCAGCTTCCTCCTCAGTCTCAGCTGCGGCCACCTCGGCAACGCGCCCGGCGACCGCATCAGCCGTCCCTACTTCCGCGCGCTGAACCGCCTGGCGGCGTCCTTCGCCCTGCTCGCCGACTTCAGCATGATGCTGCTGGGCGGCGAACTGAAGCGCAAGGAACGCCTCTCCGCGCGTCTCGGCGATGTCCTCAGTTATCTCTACCTGGGCTCGGCGGCGCTCAAGCGCTACCACGACCTGGGCAACCCGGACTACCTGCATCCGCTGCTGCGCTGGGCCATGGAGGAAAACCTCGGCAAGGCCGAGGCGGCGCTGGAGGACCTGCTGAACAACTTCCCCAGCCGCTTCTTCGGCTGCGCGCTGAAGGTCCTGGTACTGCCGTTCGGCCGCCGGCACAAAGGGCCGGGCGACGAACTGGACGCCGAGATCGCGGAAATCCTCGGCCGTCCGGACGACGACCCGGCGTTGCAGGCGATCCTCGCTGGCGCGTTCCTGCCGAAGGACCCGCAGGACCCGGTCGGTGCCCTCGCCCACGCCTTCGACGCGGTACGCGAAAGCGCCGCGCTGGAGAAAACCCTGCACAAGGCGATCAAGGAAGGCAGGGTCCAGCCGCAAGCGGGGCAGAACCCGATCGATGCCGGCGCCGCCGCCGGCGTGCTGAGCGCCGAGCAGGCGCAGGCCCTGCACCAGGCCGAAGCGGCACGGCGCAAGGTGATCGACGTCGACGACTTCGCCAAGGAGGAACTGCAACTGGCCGACGGCAGGATCCGCTGACACTCCGCGGCAAAGCGACGGTCGCAACCGACAAAGGCGCCTTCCGGCGCCTTTGTCGTCTTCACCCACCCAAACCCGGGCGATTGGCTAGAATCGACGGGCACATCCCTGACGTACGGGAGGCCATCATGCTCAAGCTATTTGCCACCGGCCTGGCAGCCTCGTTTCTCCTCCTGCCCCCGGCGCAGGCCGCACCGCCTGCGCCCTATGGCGTGCAGCCGCACCAGCAGGCGGTGCAGCGCGCTGGCGAACAGCGCCAACGCCAGCTCCAGGAACAGCGCCAGCGCTTCGACGAACAACGCCTGCAACTGCAGCAGGATCAACTGCAACGCCAGCAGCAGAACCTGCAGCGGCAACGGCAGCAGCGACAGATGCAGGACAACCTGATCCGCCAGCAGCAACTGGACCAGCAGCGCTGGCGCCTGGAGCAGGACCAGCGGCGCCTCGACAGCGAACGCCGGCAACTGGAAAACCGCCGGCGCCAGAGCCAGTCCCCGGCGATCCGCTGAAACTGGCCGGCGCCGCGAAACCCTTTATACTGCCCAGCTTTTTTCCAGAGGACCCGTCATGGCCAACTCCTACCTCGAGCACCACCTCGCCCTGCTCCAGCACCTGCGCAACATCCTCGGCGCCCTGGGCGAGGCCGAGCAGGTGCCGGAAGAAAACCACGGGCTGTTCCTCGAGCGTTTCGACGAACTGATGGACGAACTGCCGCGCGACCCGGAAGGCGCCCAATACCTCGGCCAGGACCTGATTTCCCAGGTCTTCCACCGCTATCCGCAGATCGCCCACCTGGTACCGCGCGACCTGCTGTGGTTCTTCGGCGGCGATTGCCTGCACTTCATGCCGGACGAAGAGATCGACCTGTTCCAGCGCCTCGACGAGCGCCGCTACGAAGCCGAAGAGCGCGGCGAAACGTTCGACTGGAACCGCGAAAAGCAGTTGCTCGCGCTGCCCGAGGACAGCCCGCGGCACTGAATCGCCACGGCCACCGGCCGTCCCGCCCCGACCGCCATCCGTGCGCTCGGGGCCGCCTCCCGCCAGCCCAAACCTCGCTACCCTTTCCGAATAAAAAACGGACCGCCCGCCCGATTGCCGGAGCGCGCCGAGTCCGTACCTAGCAGTTCTGCCGGGTAGCCGGAGCTTCACACCCCTTCGCCGCACACGTCCCCACTGATTGCTCTGCAGCGAGCATGTCGTACCTCGCCGGAGCTGCCGATCAATCTGGCGAAGGCGCAGGCATGCACTCGAACGAGTCAACGGAAGACCGCTGTTCACGCCACTACACCCTGCTGCAACGGTGCCCGCTGCTGCACGGGCTGCCCGATCTGCTGCGGCACGTGGCGACCCATGCGTCGGAGCGCCGGTTGCGCGACAAGGACGTCCTGTTCCTCAAGCACGACCCTGAAGACTTCATCGGCCTGGTCCTCGGCGGACACCTCTATACCGTGCTCTACGGGCCGGACGGGCGGGAGCTGATCGTCAATGATATCCGTCCTGGCGAAGTGATCGGGGAAACCGCGCTGATCCAGCCGAACCGCCGCGAGACCTCTGCCTACGCCTCCGGCGCGGCGTCGGTGCTGATCCTCCACCGACGTCACTTCGCCCCGTTGATCGCCGACACGGAATTCCTCAACCGCGCGCTGGCCCTCCTCTGTTCGCGCCTGCGCGAAGCCTCCGGTTTCGTCGAGAGGGTCTGCCTGCATCGCCTGGAGTCGCGCCTGGCGCGCCATCTCCTGGCCAGCCTGGCGAGCGAACAACCCGAGGGAGCCTGCGCGACGCTACCGACCAACCAGAGCATCCTAGCAGCGATGCTCAACGCCAGCCGGCCGAAGCTCAACGCGCAACTGCAAATATGGAAACGCGAAGGGCTGATCAGCTGCCGCAACGACCGGATCCTGATCAACGACCTCGGTCGCCTGCGACGCAAGGCCGAACTACCAGCCGCGCCCCTGTCACCCAGGTAACAGCCTCGCCCACCGCCCGCCTCACAGACTGCTCGCCGACACGAGCAACCAGGGAGGTAGCGGTTATGGATCGTCCGAATCAGCCAGGCGGCAACGAAACCGGTTCCGATCGCCTGTTCGAGGAAAGCTGGCGTGCCGCGCAGGCTGGCCTGCGCAAACGCGCACAACGCCTTGCGCGCGGCAACAGCCATCGGGCCGAAGAATGGCTGTCGAGCACCGCGGTCAAGGCGCTGCTGTTCCTGCGCCAGTCACCGGAGCGGGTACGCGACCCCCAGGGCTTCCTGTTCCTGGTCCTGGAACACGTCTACCTGGACAGCGCGCGCCACCAGATCCGCGAGGACCGCCTCATCGACCGCGGCATCGACCTGCACGATGGCCAGTTGGAGCGCTTCGCCGCCGTCGGCTCGCCGCTGGAACGCCTGGAGCAGCTGGAACGTCTCGACCAGGTGGACAAGGCCCTGGCCTCGCTGTCGCGCCAACAGCAGCAGCTCTTCGAACTGCGCTTCATCGAGGAACTGCCCTATGCCGACATCGCCAGCCAGCTCGGCATAGCCCCGCCGCTGGTGCGCAAGCGCGTGCAGTTGCTGCGCTCGCGGCTGAGCGCCGACTTTTTCGCCGGCGACGTTTCACAAGACAGACGCAGCCGCGTTCATTCCTGACAAACGAGTCGAGGCCCGTGCGACCGGCCCCCTGCCCGACAAGCACCTGCCCATTCAAGGAGAGTCCCATGGCTGACCCCACGGCTGTGAATGCCCAGATCACCGATGCCGTCACCCAGACCAACGTCAAGGTGGTCGCCGAAGCCCCGGCCCAGGCCATCGCCGCGCTCTACCAGATCGCCAGCCATTCCGCCGGCCTGTCCCTGCAGAACGCAGTCTACAGCCAGCAGGCCCTGAACCAGATCTCCACCGCGGTGGTTTCCAAGGCGGTGTCGATGATCATGGCGATAGAAGACAAGAAAGGTATCTGACCCGCCCCTTGATCCCAGGAGTGCCCAGACATGTTCGGCTTCGGCAAGAAATCCGCGCCCGCGCCCGCGCCATCCGGCGACAGCGAGCAAGCCGCCGCCCCCGGCGAGGCCGGCCGGCAGACGCCAGCCAGCGGCGGCAGGGCGTCCGCCAACGGCGACGTGAAGCTGCCGTCGCGCCCTTCGCCGCTGGCCGGCATGAGCGAGCGCCTGCTCAAGCAGACCGAGGCGCCGCCGCCGGACACCAGCGCCCTGAACAGTCAAGTCGTGCAGGCGGTGCAGATGAGCAACAGCGAAACCGCCGGCTATGCGCCGTCGCAGATCGCCATCGCGCCGAACATGATGATCAGCCAGGCCTCCGGGCTGGTGGCGCAATCCGCCGCCAGCTACTTCGACGGAGTCAGCAAGATCGCCCTGGCCAGCCAGGCGATCCTGCTCCGGCAGATGACCCAGAACATCGCCGAAAACAAGCTGGCCCAGGCTGCCGAGGACGCGCTCGGCGCCCTCGCCACCGACCTGCTGATGGGCGCCGCCGCCGCGGTAGCCGCGGCGGCCGGGGCGATCGAGGCGGAATCGGCCAGCTTCGCCATCGACAAGATCGACCAGAGCATCGCCAAGTACAGCGAGACCCTCGCCAGTCGCGGCGGCAAGGACACCCAATCGTAGCCACCACCGGCGGGGCCGGCGGCGTCCGGCCCTGGCACAGGAGAGCCGTCATGGCCTATTTCAAGCTGGAAGAACCGGTCAGGTTCCATCGCTATCCCTTCGACTTCCATAGTCACTTCGCCGGCATCCTGCCGGTGGAAAGCAACAGCCGCTGGACGCGCGACCGCCGGGTCTTCCGCGTCGGCGAGCGGCAAGTGAGCCTGGAGAAAGGCCAGGAGCTTTCCCTGATCGGGCTGCTGATGAGTGCCCGCGGCGTCGCCCCGGACGTCGACGGCAAGGCGCTGGAGGAGGCTCGCCAGGCCGCGCACTATGAGCTGTTCGAACTGGCTCTGCAGCGGATGGTCAGGCGCAATCCGTTCGCCGCGACCGACCGTCAGGGCTACCTGCGCGGCGAATGCGCGGCGGAGAACATCTATCTCGCCTGCCTCATCCTGGCGCAACGTTTTGGCCGGACCTCGCCGCCAGCGGCCATCGACCAGCCAGCGATCTACCTCGGCACCCTGGAACTGCTCGGTGCGAGCGCGGTTCGCGACAGCGAGACGGACCAGTTCGTCCGCTACTTCAACCGCAAGATCTGGAGCGGCAACAAGTACACGCCGTTCGACGACGCCTACTGGGCCCGCGGCGCCATCCGCGATCGCCATCCGGGCGAATTCGCCTGCCTGACGCTGGGGTTCCTCCTCCACGAAGGAATCAGCCATACCCAGACGGCGACGGGGGAAGACGAGGTGGCCGTCCTCGATTCCCTGTTCGAACAATTCAACGCCTCCGAGAAGACCGCCTACCGCCTGCTCGCCCACACCGCGCATGGCTATGCCAGCGAAGCCGCCTTCGATGCCGAGCTGCACAGGATCCTCCGTCATTTCGAAATACAGCAGGGGCAGCCACCGCAGGCCCGGCTGGTCGGCATCGACCTGCTCGGCATGGAGACCGCTACCGGCCTGTACCGACAGTTCTTCGACTTCCTCCTCGGACAGGCCGCGGTGTTTCGCCACTACCTGGACGGCAAGCCGGAAACCCGCAAGATGGTCCTGCACATCCATTGTGGAGAGGGGACCGGGGTGTCCGACGACAACCGGTCGCTGTGCGGTTACTTCCTGCGCAACGCCAACGCGCTGGACGATTTCTACGCAGCGCTCTCCGCCTATGCCTGGAAGTGCTATGGCAACACCATCCGCCAGGGCAAGGCGCGGCTACGCGAACGGGAGAACCTGCAGGAACGTGACAAGGCGCCCAGCGCCCTCGCCGGCCTTTTCGACGAACTGTTTTTCGGCAACAGCCTGACCGCCTCCGGCCTGCGGCTACGCCGCTTCGACATCACCAGCGGGACTACCCAGGCCCTGGTCGCCTATTACGCCCGCACCAACGTCGTGAACCTCTGCCAGGCGCTGGCCAGCCGCGACGCCGACGGCAACAGCTACTACCGCCGCCTGCTGGAGAGCGATCTGTTCAGCCTGCGCATCGGCCATGCCTACTACTACCGCAACTATCTGGCCAGCAAGTTCCCCGAGCTGTGCTTCGACACCAACCTGGGAAGCAATTTCATTACCGGCGCCTCCGGCCTCTTCGACTCGCTGCAGGAATACCGCCTGAACCGTGGCCTGCGCCATCTCGATGGATACGTCGGCACCGACCAGCTCAAGGAACTCAGTCTGGCCATCGCCTACCAGGGCGAACAGCGCCTGGACCCACAACAGATGCAGTACGTCCATGCCCTGGCGGAAAGCCAGAGCGGCTTCGACGAACTGGGCGAACACCTCCCGGGTACACCCGGCTGGGCGAAACCCGCGCTGGAACAGTTCTTCGTAAGTCAGTGCGCGCTCTACCGCTCCGAGGAGGATCGCTACTTCCAGTTCGAAGCCTACCGGCGCCTCTTCGCCCAGGTCCTCAACTGGCGCTCCTATCTGCTGGGCGCCGACGGCCAGGGTGTCGAGCACTCCAACGTACAGGACGAAGCGATCCGCATGGCGCTCCTGCTCAACTATGCCGCCGCGGACCGCCACGGCCGGGTTCCGGCCGCTTCGCTGGAGAATGCCCAACGCCTGCTGGTGCAACTGGGCAGCGCCTACTGGGAGGAAACCATCGGCGCCGTCGACCTGGCCGGCGCGCCCCATCGGGACCGAGAGCTGCAGCGCTTCGAAGGATTCGCCGCCCCCGCCTCGGTCGTGCGCATCTCCACCCGCAGCAGTTGAGGAGCGACCGATGAGCGCCTACGCACGCTACATCAGACGCCGCGCGCTCGCCGCCGCGGACCGCCCGGCGCAGCGTTCGCCGGACGCCAGCGAGGAGGCACGGGACCAACCGCCCCCCAGCAGGCCGGCGAGCGGAAAGCGCCTGCTGGAAATATCGGACAGCGATGCGGCCAAGCTCTTGGCCGTGCTGAAACTGCTCGGATGAGCACCCACCCCAGGAGAAGCGTCATGAAGGAAGAACTCGAAACCCTCGTCACCCAGGTCAAGGCACTCCTCACCGAATGCCTGCAAGGCTGGCTCCAGGCCCTGTCCCAGGGAGACAGCGTGGACGACCCGGCCAGCCTCGGACAGTTGGCGGTGCAGTTGAGCACCGCCTACAGCACCCTGCAGGCCGCTGCCGCCGCCTACCCCGGCGATACCGGCAGCAGCGCGCAGGCCCCCTCGGCGGACGGCACGCAGCAGTACTGAAGCCTCGCCACGACACCCCGCGCACCGCGCGTCCATCGCAGAGGAGTCCGCGCATGTCGATCTCGGAAGAATTGGGAAGGAATCTGGTCCAGCTGGCGCAACGCTGGCTGAAACGCCCCCTCACCAGCGAAGAACACGAGCAGTTGAGACAGTTCCAGCTCGGCCTCGGCAACGACGCCAGCAGCGATCCGGCCGTGCACGCGCGACAGCAGGCCGAACAGGTGATCGAGAACGGCCGGCAGCGTTCCGAAGGCTCCATCCGCCAGATCCTGCAGAACGTCCAGCAGGCCTCGACCCAGGCCCTCCGCGCCCAGGACAGCGGCGAGCAGGCGATTCTCGAGGCGGTCAATGCCGCCGGCAGCCTGGCCGAACTGCGTCCCGGCCACCTGCAGAGCGGCCAGGCAAGCGCCAACCAGTTGGTGATGTCGCAGATTGCCGACCGCCTGGCCAACCTAGTGAAGAGCGAGGTACGCCTGTGCTTCGAGCAGAACTTCGGCTCGCTCAAGCAGCAACTGGAGAACGCTATCGCCATCTTCAACCAGAGCAACCACAACACGTCCGCACCGCCGCCGGACAAGCCCGACCCGCCCGCCGCATGAGACCGCACCGACAAGCGCCCCGCCTCGCGGGGCGCTTGCATTTTCGCCGCCCGCCAGGCCTGGCGCCGACGGATTCACAACTCCCTGGCTGGAGCGTTCATCAAGACAGCACGACATGAGCCGTGCCGTTCACTCACAGGGAGTCACATCATGAGTTTTCCGACCGCAGTCAACGACCAGATCACCGATGCCGTCACCCAGTCCAACGTCAAGGTCGTCGGTGAGGCGCCAGCCATGGCGCTGGGCACCATCTACCAGACCATGGCCCACTCCACCGGGATTCTCTTCGAGAACGCGGTGAGCGCCCAGCAACAGCAGAACGCCCTGGCCCTGGCCGCCTCCAACATGGGCGTGATGCAGATCTACAGCCTCGACACCGCCGCCGATGCCGGAGCCACCGAGAAAGTCGGCCAGTTGGGCGTGGCCGACAACCTCACCAGCCTGCTGACCGTACTGAAATCCTTCACCTGAGCCTGACCCGCCGGGTCCAAGCAGTCGCCGTACATCCTTCGCAATGATTCAGGAGAATCACCATGAGCTTCCCAACCGCAGTAAACAACCAGATCACCGATGCCGTCACCCAGTCCAACGT
>NZ_KV828512.1:309134-362990 GCF_001836405.1 Pseudomonas sp. HMSC057H01
TCACCGATGCCGTCACCCAGTCCAACGTCAAGGTGATCGGTGAAGCCCCGGCCATGGCGCTGGGCTCGATCTTCCAGACCATGGCCCACTCCACCGGCATCCTGTTCGAGAATTCGGTAGCTGCCCAGCAACAGCAGAACGCCCTTGCCCTGGCCGCTTCCAACATGGGCGTGATGCAGATCTACAGTCTGGATACCAGCGCCGCCGGCGGCGCCACCGAGAAGATCGGCCAGCTGGGCGTGGCCGACAACCTCACCAGCCTGCTGACGGTGCTCAAAGCGCTGCCCTGATCGCCGCCGTCGCTACACCAGAGAAGGCCACTCCACGAGTGGCCTTTTTCGTCTCGACGATCGAGCGAGCAGATGCGGCGGGACAGCGGCCTGCCGAGGGGAACATGGGGGGAATCGGGAAAAGCACCAGGGCGGTGCGGATCGCAGAAACGAAAAAAGGGCCCGAAGGCCCTTTTCTCTTCGACCCAGGCCGAAACCTGGATCATGTTTGGAGCGGGAAACGAGACTCGAACTCGCGACCCCGACCTTGGCAAGGTCGTGCTCTACCAACTGAGCTATTCCCGCGTTACAACTTGTTGCCCGTTCGGCCGAAACCGAACCTTTGACGCCTAACTTTCACCAACCCCGCCGAAGCCAGGCTGTAGAATTTGGAGCGGGAAACGAGACTCGAACTCGCGACCCCGACCTTGGCAAGGTCGTGCTCTACCAACTGAGCTATTCCCGCAATGGCGTCCCCTAGGGGACTCGAACCCCTGTTACCGCCGTGAAAGGGCGGTGTCCTAGGCCACTAGACGAAGGGGACGCGGCCCGGAACTTACAACAGATCTTTCCGGCTTCCAGTGTTTCGCGCTTGGCTTCACGCTGGAAGTGGCGCGCATTTTATGGAGCGTCCGGGGAGGCGTCAACCCTTCTGAGAAAATTTTTTTAAATCAAAGACTTCTGTGCAAATAATGAGCTGCTGCTATCAGTGGTAGCACCAAGACATTAGACTGAGAAAATTCTTACAGCGGAGTCCCAAGGTGTCGCCACTCCTCATTACCGCCCTCATCATCGGCGGGATCGCCCTCCTAATCGCCATTGGCTATATCAACCACGTGGTGGAAAACAGCAAGCTGGAGAAAGCGCGCCTGAAAGCCGAACTCAACGACCGGGTCCGGCGCTGCGCGCAGATTTCCGAGAGCCTTCCCGGCCAGTTCGTCAGCCCGTCGCTGAAGCTGTTGATGAGCCAGATCGAGCTCAGCCTCAGCGAGCAGCAACTGGCGCTGGAGAAGAAAGCCGATGCCGGGCTCAAGGCTCGCATAGAAGAGTTGCGCGCGCTGGTCGCCAAGGGCGAGTCGATCCCGGTGCGCAATCCGCCCCAGGCGATCCTGACCGAGGACAAGGCCAAGGAAGTCCGCTTCCTCTTCGAAGCCCTGCATGCCCAGCTCACCCGTTTCACCCAGGACGGCCACCTGCCGCGCAGCGAGGCGCAGATCTGGGTCAAGGAGATTCGCCACCTCCTGGTGCGCCTGCATATCGAGTTCTTCGGCAATCTCGGCCAGCAGGCCCTGCAGCAGAACGAACCGCGCCAGGCGCGCCTGGCCTTCGAGCGCGGCGCCCAGTACCTGCGCAAGCAGCCCGAGCTGGCGCGCTACCAGGCGGAGCTGCAGCAGATGGAAGCGCAGCTGGCCCGCGCCAACGCGATGGTGCTGAACAACAGCCAGCCGGCGAGCGAGGAGCCCAGCGAACTCAACGAGGGATTGAAGGCCCTCGATGCAGACGACCTGTGGAAGAAGAAGAACGTCTACGACTGATTCCGGCCTGCCCACGGCAGCCGTGCTATAACCCAGGCTCATATCGACCGAGGAAATCGTTATGAGCCTGACACTCTACGGAGCCCCGCTGTCTCCGTTCGTCCGCAAGGTCCGCCTGCTCCTGGCCGAAAAGGGCCTCGACTACCAGTTGGAAGCGATCGCCCCGTTCGGCCAGCCGGCCTGGTATCGCGAGATCAGCCCGCTGGGCCGCATCCCGGCGTTGCGCGACGGCGACCTGGCCCTCGCCGACTCCAGCGTGATCTGCCAGTACCTGGAAGAACGCTATCCCGAACCGCCGAATCTCCAGGGCGACGCCCCCGCCGGCCGCGCAGCGGTGCGCTGGCTGGAAAAATACGCCGACTACGAGATCGCTCCCCTGGCCACGCTGACGATCTTCCGCAACCGGATACTCAAGCCGGCGATGGGCCAGGCCTGCGAGGAGAACGACGTGCGTCGCGCGCTGGAGGAAAAGCTGCCAGCGCACTTCGATTACCTGGAAAACCATCTCGACGGCCGGGCCTTCTTCGTCGGCGAGCGGCTGACCCTCGCCGACCTGGCGATCGCCAGCCAGTTGGTCAACCTGCGTCACGCCGGCGAAAACCTGGACGAGCAACGCTGGCCGGCCCTCGCCGCGCATTTCGCGCGGATGCTCGAACGCCCGGCGATGCAAGCGCTGCTGCCGGGGGAACGACGGACCCTCGACAAGCTCGCAGCGAAAGCCTGAACGCGTCGCTCAGCAGTCCGTCAGGCGCAGGAATATCTCCACCAGGCCTTCGATCCCGGCCTGGTCCTCGGCGCTGAAGCGTCCCACGCTCGGGCTGTCCAGATCGAGCACAGCGACCAGGCGGCCGTCCTTGAGCAGGGGCACCACCAGTTCGCTGCTGGAAGCGCTGTCGCAGGCGATGTGGCCGGGAAACGCGTGGACGTCGTCGACCCGCTGGGTCAGCCGGGTACGCGCCGCGGCGCCGCAGACGCCCTTGGAGAAGGGAATGCGGACGCAGGCGACCTTGCCCTGGAACGGCCCCAGGACCAGTTCCTCGTTGCGGTTCAGATAGAAGCCGGCCCAGTTCAGGTCGCCCAGCTCATGGAAGAGAAAGGCGGAGAACTGCGCGGCGTTGGCGATGAAATCACGCTCGTCGGCGAATAGCGCCTCGGCCTGCGCCGCCAGCAGGGCGTAGCCGGCCAGCCCGGCGCCAGATTGCTGCAGATCGATCATACCTGGCGCTCCAGCAGTTGCTTGCCCACCCAGTAGCGGGAGAACTGATAGGCGCAACGGCCGTTGCGGTTGCCGCGGCCAAGCGCCCAGCGGATCGCTTCCTTCTCCAGCTCCTCGCTCCAGCTCCAGGCCAGCCCGGCCTTCTCCGCGAGCACGTCCACCCAGTGGCGAACCACGCTGAGGAAATGCTCCTGGGTGAAGGGATAGAACGACAGCCACAGGCCGAAACGGTCGGACAAGGCGATCTTGTCCTCCACCGCTTCGTTGGGATGCAGCTCGCCGTCCACCATCTTCCAGTTCTCGTTGTCGCTCTGCTTCTCCGAAACCAGGTGCCGGCGGTTGGAGGTGGCGTAGAGCAGCACATTGTCCGGCGCCTGCTCCAGCGAGCCGTCGAGCACGCTCTTGAGTACCCGGTAGTCGCCTTCCCCGGCATCGAACGAGAGGTCGTCGCAGAACAGCACGAAGCGCTGCGGCAGGCCTTGCAGTTGCTCGACCACGCGCGGCAGGTCGGCCAGGTGGTCGCGCTCGATCTCGATCAGGCGCAGCCCGGCGCCGGCCAGCTCGGCCAGCAGCGCACGAACCAGAGAGGACTTGCCGGTCCCGCGGGCCCCCCAGAGCAACGCGTGGTTGGCCGGCTGGCCGGCGACGAACTGGCGGGTGTTGCGTTCCAGTTGCTCGCACTGCCGCTCTACGCCCAGCAGGTCGGCCAGGCGCAGGTCGAGGCTGACCTCCAGCGGCTGCAGGTAGCCACTGCGGCCGTCGCGGTGCCAGCGCGCCGCCAGGCTGCGCTCCCAGTCGACGGCTTCGCGTACGGCCGGCAGCAGCGGCTCCAGGCGCGCGAGCACGCTTTCGGCGCGGGCAAGAAAATCGCTCAATCGGGAATCCACTCTGTTCTCCTCGGATCGGACTGACGTCACGGATCGATCATCGGTTGCGCCCAGGAACCCCGACAGACGGTCGGGATGGGCTATGCTAGGCGGCAGAACCTCGCCAAGGCTGATCCCCGCCCCCATGGATATAGCGCTGACCCATCGCCTGTCGTTCAAACAGGCCAGCCTCACCGTGCTGGTGGCCTTTATCCTGGGAACCCTGCTCAGCCTGATTCAGGTTGGCGTCGATTATGCCAGCCAGGACGCATCCATCAATCGCGAAGTGCGCGCGCTGCTGGACGTCAGCCACAACCCCGCCGCGCGAATCGCCTACAACATCGATGCGGAGCTGGCCCAGGAGCTGGTCCTCGGCCTGCTGCGTTCGCCCGCCGTAGTCCGCGCGGAAATCATCGACACCTCCGGCCTGCCGCTGGCCAGCGCCTCGCGCGAACCCGCCGAAAGCCGCCTGCGGCCGCTCAGCGACTTCCTCTTCGGCCACAAGCGGGTCTACGAGGACCCGTTGCATGTCGACCATGCGCCGGGCGAGGCCCTCGGCGTACTGCAGCTGGAAATCGACACCTTCGTGTTCGGCAACGACTTCCTCCGTCGCGCCGGCATCACCCTGCTCTCCGGCTTCGTGCGCAGCCTGCTGCTGTCGCTGATCCTGCTGGTGCTCTTCTACACCCTGCTGACCAAGCCCCTGGTCAGCCTGATCCAGGCCCTCAGCGGACACGATCCACGCTCGCCGGCACGCATGCGCCTGCCCTGCCCCAAGGGCCACGAACGCGACGAGATCGGCGTGCTGGTGGAAGTCATCAACCGCCAGCTCGGGCGCATCTCGGTAGAGATCGAACAGCGCAGGGAGGCGGAGAACCGCCTGACCCAGTATCTGGAGGAGCTGGAAAGCATCGTCGCCGCCCGTACCGCCGAGCTGAAGGCCGCCAACGCGCGCCTGACGCTGTCCAACCAGGAACTCGAAGAAGCCCGCCAGACCGCCCTCGACATGGCCCAGGCCCGCGCCAGCTTCCTGGCCAACATGAGCCACGAGATCCGCACGCCGCTGAACGGCCTGCTCGGCATGCTCTCGCTGAGCCTCGACGGCCCGCTCACCCCGGAACAGCGCCAACAGCTGTCGATCGCCCACGACTCCGGCAAGGTGCTGGTGGAATTGCTCAACGACGTGCTCGACCTCTCCAAGTTCGAGGCCGGGCAACTGGTCCTGGAACAGATCCCGTTCGACCTGGGCGTCCTGGTGGAAGACACCGCCAGCCTCCTCTCGCAGAACGCCGCGGCCGGCGTGGAGTTGACCTGCCTGGTCGACCCCGCCCTGCCCGCCCAGGTTTCCGGCGACCCGACGCGGATTCGCCAGGTCGTCAGCAACCTGCTGTCCAACGCGCTGAAGTTCACCCGCCTGGGGCGGGTCGACGTTCGCGTGGAAGCCACCGCCGAGGGTGTGCGCATCAGTGTGCGCGACACCGGCATCGGCATCGCCCAGGAGGCGCTGGATCGCATCTTCCAACCGTTCACCCAGGCCGACGCGGGTATCACCCGCCAATACGGCGGCACCGGCCTCGGCCTGGCCCTCACGCGCAAGCTGTGCGAGGCCATGCAGGGCGAACTGACGGTGGAGTCGACGGTCGGCCTGGGCAGCCTGTTCAGCGTCGGCCTGCCGCTGGCGCCGGTCAGCCCTCCGCTACAGGCGCTGCCGCTGCGCGGCCGGGTGATCGCGCAATGCTCGGCCAACAGCGGGCTGGCGCAGCTGCTGCAAACCTGGCTGCCGCGCTGGGGCCTGGAGTACAAGCGTCTGGAGACCGACGACAGCCTGCTCGGCCACTCGCTCGACGTACTGATATCGGATTGCCCGGACTGCCTGATGGGACTGCGTCCGAGCATCGGTACGCCGATCCTGCTGGTCACCGCCTACGGCAGTTTCCTCGAACCGGAGCTGGCCCGCCGCCTGTCGCCGTTGCGCCAACTGGCCAGGCCGCTGAGTCGCAACCAGTTGTACCAGGCCCTGAAACACGTGCTCGAACACACCGCCATAGCCCCGTCGAGCGCCTCGGACACCGCGGGAGAACAGCGCGACACCCGGGTCCTGCTGGTGGAGGACAACCCGGTCAACCAGTTGGTCGCCAAGGGCCTGCTGCACAAGCTCGGCTGCCAGGTATGGATCGCCGAACACGGGCTGAATGCCCTGAAGATGCTGGAGGAGCATCCCATCGACCTGGTCCTGATGGACTGCAACATGCCGGTGATGGACGGCTACGAAGCGACCCGGCAGATCCGCGACAGCGGACGCTGGGGCGGCCTGCCGATCATCGCGCTGACCGCCAACGCCCTGCCGGACGAGCGCGAACGTTGTCGTGCCGCCGGCATGGACGACTACCTGGCCAAGCCCTTCCACCGCGACGAACTGAAGGCCATCCTCGACCGCTGGTGCCCGCTCACCGCGGGCGACTAGCCGGTCTCGCGACGACGGCTAGCCTCCCACCACCAGGCGAAAACGCGACAGCAACCCGCCCAGGCGCTGGTGCAGGTCGAACATCTCGTTGAGGTCGAAACCGGTGCTGCAGATCAGTTGCTGGCGCAGCGGAATGACCCGTTCGCGCAAGGTGATCCCTGGCACCGTCAGCGCCAGGTGCACCTCCCGCTCATCGTGGCTGGCGCGACGGCGATCCACCAGGCCGAGCTGTTCGAGGCGCTTGAGCAAGGGCGTCAGGGTTCCCGAGTCGAGCAGCAGGCGGTCGCCCAGGGCCTTCACCGTCGGCTGCTCCGGCGGGCTCGCATGCCACTCCCAGAGCACCAGCATGACCAGGTACTGCGGATAGGTCAGGCCGATCTGTTCGAGCAGCGGCCGATAGCCGCGGATCACTGCGCGCGAGGCGGCGTACAGCTTGAAACACAGCTGGTTGTCGAGCAGCAGCGATTCTTCGACGCCATCCGGTCTGGCGACTTTTCCCCGGGTGCTCATTCAAGCAGCGCCTCGATCGCCGAACTCAGCTCCTCCGGCTTGGTGGTCGGCGCGTAGCGCTTCACCACCTGGCCATCGCGGCCGATCAGGAACTTGGTGAAGTTCCACTTGATGCCCTGGCTGCCGAGCAGGCCCAGCGCGCGCTTCTTCAGGCTGACGAACAACGGGTGGGCGCCGGCGCCGTTGACCTCGATCTTCCTGAACAGCGGGAAGCTCACCCCGTAGTTCAGCTCGCAGAACTGCGAAATCTCGCCCTCGTCGCCCGGTTCCTGCTTGCCGAACTGGTTGCAGGGGAAGCCGAGCACCACCAGTCCGCGCTCACGGTATTTTTCCCACAAGGCCTCCAGCCCCTGGTACTGCGGGGTGAAGCCGCACTTGCTGGCGGTGTTCACCACCAGCAGCGCCTTGCCGCCGAAATCGGCCAGGGTCTTCTGTTCGCCCTTGATGGTGGTGCAGGGAATGCTCAGCAGAGAATCGCTCATGGCTTGTCTTCCTTGTTGAGGGTAGGTCTCGAAACAAAGTAGCTCGCAATTCAATTGCACACAACTTGATTGAATGAAAAACGACCCGAACCAAAGACGGGTCGTCGCTCTCTAGCTCTCCCGCGGCACCAGCTTCAGCGAGGCCGAGTTGATGCAGTAACGCAACCCGGTGGGCCGGGGGCCATCCGGGAAGACGTGCCCCAGGTGGGCATCGCAGCGGCCGCAGCGGACTTCGATGCGGTGCATGCCGTGGCTGAAGTCGTCCAGTTCGCGGACCGCCTCGGCGTCCACCGGCTGGAAATAGCTCGGCCAACCGCTGCCGGAGTCGTACTTGGCGTCGGAGTCGAACAACGCCGTGCCGCAGCAGGTGCAATGATAGATCCCGGGGGTCTTGGTGGCGTGGTATTCGCCACTGAAGGCGCGTTCGGTACCGCCCAGGCGACAGATGTGGAACTGCTCTTCGGTCAACTCCTCGCGCCAGGAGTCCAGGGGTTTGTCGATCTTGCTCATCGGCTCTACCTCGCGATCTGAAAAATGCCCGGCGCTCCCTTTTCCGGGGGACGGGCCGCACGTATCATGCGTGCTCCTTATAGACGCCAGTCTGTCATCCGCGTTACAGCCTGCCAAGCCGCGATCCAGCGGGCTTTTCGCAGCCTGTTCCACGGTGTTCGCTCACTTCGGGACTCGACACATCATGCAGGTCAGCAAATCGAACAAGCTCGCCAACGTCTGCTATGACATTCGCGGGCCGGTGCTCAAGCACGCCAAACGCCTAGAGGAAGAGGGTCACCGCATCCTCAAGCTGAATATCGGCAACCCGGCGCCGTTCGGTTTCGAAGCTCCCGAGGAAATCCTCCAGGACGTCATCCGCAACCTGCCGACCGCCCAGGGCTACAGCGACTCCAAGGGTCTGTTCAGCGCGCGCAAGGCAGTGATGCAGTATTACCAGCAGAAGCAGGTGGAGGGCGTCGGCATCGAGGACATCTACCTCGGCAACGGCGTGTCGGAACTGATCGTGATGTCCATGCAGGCGCTGCTGAACAACGGCGACGAGGTGCTGATCCCCGCTCCCGACTACCCGCTGTGGACCGCCGCGGTCAGCCTCGCCGGCGGCAAGCCGGTGCACTACCTGTGCGACGAGCAGGCCAACTGGTGGCCGGACCTCGAAGACATCAAGGCGAAGATCACGCCGAACACCAGGGCGATGGTGATCATCAACCCGAACAACCCCACCGGTGCGGTGTATTCCAGGGAAGTGCTGGAAGGCATGGTCGAGCTGGCCCGCCAGCACAACCTGGTGCTGTTCTCCGACGAGATCTACGACAAGATCCTCTACGACGGCGCCGTCCACGTCTCCACCGCCTCGCTGGCGCCGGACGTGCTCTGCCTGACCTTCAACGGCCTGTCCAAATCCTACCGGGTGGCCGGCTTCCGCTCCGGCTGGGTGGCGATCTCCGGACCCAAGCAGCGGGCACAGAGCTATATCGAAGGTCTCGACATCCTCGCCAACATGCGCCTGTGCGCCAACGTCCCGGCGCAGCACGCGATCCAGACCGCCCTGGGCGGCTACCAGAGCATCAACGATCTGGTCCTGCCGCCGGGGCGCCTGCTGGAGCAGCGCAACCGCGCCTGGGAACTGCTCAACGACATCCCCGGCGTCAGTTGCGTGAAGCCGATGGGCGCGCTGTACGCCTTCCCGCGGATCGACCCGAAGGTCTGCCCGATCCACAACGACGAAAAGTTCGTCCTCGACCTGCTGCTCTCGGAAAAACTGCTGATCGTCCAGGGCACCGCCTTCAACTGGCCGTGGCCCGACCACTTCCGGGTGGTCACCCTGCCCCGCGTCGATGACCTGGAGCAGGCGATCCTGCGCATCGGCAGCTTCCTCAAGGGCTACCAGCAGTAACCCCCCGCTCCCGCGGCGCCGCTGGCGCCGCCCTACCCGGCGACCCATCCATGGACCTGCAGATCGACGACTTCCACAAGGACGCCGCTGGCGGCCTCCTGCTTCTCTACCAGGCGTTTCCGCGCAAGACCGCGCTCTACGTCGAAGACCTGATCGGCCGCGAGGCGCCGGACGAGTTCGGCCTGCCGAGCAAACGTCACCAAAGTTGTCTGGGCGCGTTGCTCTGGCTCGCCGAGGAAGGCTACCTGCGCTTCGCCAACACCATTCATTACGAGGCTCTCGACCAGGCGGTGCTCAGCGAAAAGGCCTTCCTAAGACTTACCCGTATCGTCCCCCGGGCCGCGGCGGCGCTGGCCGAGGCGCCGGCCAGCGTGCGCCGCGAACAGGCCAGCCTGGCCAACCAGTTGCGCCAGGCGCTGGCGCAGGGCGACGGCGAACGCCTGGCCGGGCTGACCCGCCTGCTGTTCGAGGGCAACCTGGGCGCGCAAGGCGACACAGTTTGAAATAGTCCCTCGATTGAATCGCCATGGACCGCCCCTTATATAACCCCGCATGATTATCAGGAGCCCGTTCGCCCGCCCCGGCGGCCTGCGAACCGCGCTCCGTGCCTTCAGCCGTGAGGAGAAGCTTTACACCATGATGCGCATCCTGTTGTTCCTGGCCACCAACCTGGCAGTCCTGGTGATTGCCAGCATCACCCTGAAACTGCTCGGGGTGGACCGCTTCACCGGCCAGAATTACGGCAGCCTGCTGGTCTTCTGCGCCGTGTTCGGTTTCGCCGGTTCGCTGGTCTCGCTGTTCATCTCCAAGTGGATGGCGAAGATGAGCACCGGTACCGAAGTCATCAGCCAGCCGCGCACCCGTCACGAACAGTGGCTGCTGCAGACCGTCGAAGAGCTGTCCCGCGAAGCCGGCATCAAGATGCCGGAGGTCGGCATCTTCCCCGCCTACGAGGCCAACGCCTTCGCCACCGGCTGGAACAAGAACGACGCGCTGGTCGCGGTCAGCCAGGGCCTGCTCGAACGTTTCTCGCCCGATGAGGTGAAAGCCGTCCTCGCCCACGAGATCGGCCACGTCGCCAACGGCGACATGGTCACCCTGGCGTTGATCCAGGGCGTGGTGAACACCTTCGTGATGTTCTTCGCGCGAATCTTCGGCAACTTCGTCGACAAGGCGATCCTGAAGAACGAGGACGGCCCGGGCATCGGCTACTTCGTCGCGACCATCTTCGCCGAACTGGTGCTCGGCATCCTCGCCAGCATCATCGTCATGTGGTTCTCGCGCCGCCGCGAGTTCCGCGCCGACGCCGCCGGCGCCCACCTGGCTGGCACCGGCGCGATGATCGCCGCGCTGCAACGCCTGCGTTCGGAACAGGGCGTGCCGGTGCAGATGCCCGACACCCTGAACGCCTTCGGCATCAATGGCGGCCTCAAGCACGGCCTGGCCGGCCTGCTGATGAGCCACCCGCCGCTGGAAGATCGTATCGAAGCGCTGCGCGCCAGCGCACGCTGATCCGCTTTCACACTTGGGACAGGGCGACCATCGGTCGCCCTTTTTTATGCCCGGGAAAGCCACCTATCCATGGTCGCTTTGACAGCCGCGGGCCAGCCCCGGAACATGCGGGTCCGTGATTTCGCCCGATGAGGTTCCCATGCAGATCCGCGCCGATTTCGACAGCGGCAACATCCAGGTCATCGATGCCAGCGATCCCCGCCGGATCCGCCTGGCGATCCGTCCCGACCTGGCCAGCCAGCATTTCCAGTGGTTCCACTTCAAGGTCGAGGGCATGGCTCCCGCCACCGAGCACCGCTTCACCCTGGTCAACGCCGGCCAGTCGGCCTACAGCCATGCCTGGAGCGGCTACCAGGCAGTCGCCTCGTACGATGGCGAACGCTGGTTCCGCGTACCGTCGCAATACGACGCCGACGGCCTGCATTTCCAGCTGGAACCGGAGGAAAGCGAAGTCCGCTTCGCCTACTTCAAGCCCTACAGCCGCGAACGGCATGCCCGCCTGGTCGAACGTGCGCTCGGTATCGAGGGCGTCGAACGGCTCGCCGTCGGCACCAGCGTGCAAGGCCGCGACATCGAATTGCTGCGGGTCAGGCGCCATCCCGACAGCCACCTGAAGCTGTGGATCATCGCCCAGCAGCATCCCGGCGAACACATGGCCGAATGGTTCATGGAAGGCCTGATCGAGCGCCTGCAGCGGCCGGACGACACGGAAATGCAGCGCCTGCTGGAAAAGGCCGACCTGTACCTGGTGCCGAACATGAACCCGGACGGCGCGTTCCACGGCAACCTGCGCACCAACGCCGCCGGCCAGGATCTCAACCGGGCCTGGCTGGAGCCGAGCGCCGAGCGCAGCCCGGAAGTCTGGTTCGTCCAGCAGGAGATGAAGCACCATGGCGTCGACCTGTTCCTCGATATCCACGGCGACGAGGAGATCCCCCACGTATTCGCCGCCGGCTGCGAGGGCAACCCGGGCTATACGCCCCGCCTGGAACGGCTCGAGCAACGCTTCCGCGAGGAACTGATGGCGCGCGGCGAATTCCAGATCCGCCATGGCTACCCACGCAGTGCGCCGGGCCAGGCCAACCTGGCGCTGGCCTGCAACTTCGTCGGGCAGACCTACGACTGCCTGGCGTTCACCATCGAGATGCCGTTCAAGGACCACGACGACAACCCGGAGCCCGGGACCGGCTGGTCCGGCGCCCGCTCCAAGCGGCTCGGCCAGGACGTCCTGAGCACCCTTGCGGTGCTGGTCGACGAACTCCGCTGAAAATGGACGGGGCGCCGCGCGGCGCCCCGTTTCAGCCTCTCTCCAGCAGGTAGACGGCCTCGTTCAGCCAGGACACCCCGCGCTCGAGGAATTTCCAGTTGACGCCGAGCACGTCGCCGCGCTCCAGTTCCTCGATCCGCCAACCGCCAGCGTAGTAGCCACGCACCTCCTCGTCGGGCACGGCGAACGGCGGACCGGCCATCTCCGCCTGCGGGTAGTCGATGGTGACCAGCAAGCCGAGGCTGCGCGTCGGCAGGACCGCCTGGAGATGCCCGGCATAGCGCTCGCGCATCTCCGGCGGCAGGGCGATCAGCGCGGCGCGGTCGTAGAACGCCCTGCACTGCGCCAGGTGCTCTGCCTGCAAGGCGAAGAAATCACCCTGCAGCAGGGTGATGCCGGCGACCCGGTAGCGGCGGAAACCACCCAGTTGATCGATCTCGGGGCGCAGGTCGTGCTCCTCGAAGAAGTCGCTCACGGCCTTTTCCGAAAGCTCCACCCCCAGCACCTCCAGCCCCTGGGCGGCCAGCCAGGCCAGGTCCAGGGTCTTGCCGCACAACGGCACCAGGATCCGTTCGCCCGCTTGCAATCGCAGCCGCGACAGGTGGCGCATCAGGTAGGGATTGATCTCGTCCAGGTGGAAGCCGATCTGGTTGTTCGCCCAGCGGGCGTGCCAAAAATCCGCCTGCATCCTGCCCTCCGCATTCGTGGAAAAACCCGCAAGGTGGCGACAATCGGCCGGCAGGTCAACTCCCCTGCGCATCTTCCTCGCGCACTTCCACCAGCACCGGACACGGCGCCTCGCGGATCACCCGGTCGCCAACTGAAGGATCGAGCAGGCGCTCCAGCCGTCCCAGGTGCCGATGGCCGATGACGATCAGCTCACAGCCCAGGCGCCGCGCCTCGCCCAGGATCACCTGCACCGGGTCGCCGGCGCGTAGCTCGGCCCGTACCTCCAGCTCGCACCCGGCTAGCAGCGCACGGGCCTCGTCGAGCACCTGCCGGGCCTCTTCACACTCGTGCGCGGCGGGCGGATAGTCGAGCAGCGTCGGCCGGCCCGGCAACGCATAGCCGGCGTCCACCGCGCACAGCAGGTGGACCCTCGCGCCCGGCGCGGCGGCCTGCCGCGCCAGCTCGGCAATGCGACGGGTCTGCGGGCCGCCGTCGATGGCGACCAGGAGTGTATGGAACATCGGCAAATCCTCGGACAGGGCGTACACCGGCATTCTTCGGTAGCCACCGGCGCGCGTAAAGGCATCGCGGACGCAATCCAGCAATGCAGCGAACGCACGCCTGGGAGAGCAAAAGACTGCACCTTGCGCACTCAAGGGTGCTTATACTTCCACTCCATGCATCTTCCCGATATGAATCTCCTGGTCGCCCTCAACGTTCTTCTCGAAGAGGGCAGCGTGGTCGGAGCCGCGCGCCGCATGCACCTCAGCCCACCGGCGATGAGCCGTACCCTGTCGCGGATCCGCGAGGCGGTAGGCGACCCGATCATGGTCCGCGCCGGCCGCAAGCTGGTGCCCACGCCCCGCGCCCTGGAACTGCAAGAGCAGGTCCGGCAACTGGTGGACCAGGCCCGCGACCTGTTCAACACCCGCGAGACCATCCAACTGGACAAGCTGGAGCGCTGCTTCACCCTGCGTTCCAACAACACCCTGGTCGGCGGTCTGGCCACCCGCATACTGGAAATCTTCAGCAAGGAAGCGCCACGCTGTACCCTGCGCTTCGCCCCGGAATCGGACATAGACGACGAAGCCCTGCGGCAGAACCGCATCGACCTCTACATCGGCGCCTCGTCCTGGATGGAGCCCGAGGTCAAGACCCAGCAACTGCTCACCACCCGCTTCGTCGGCCTGGCCCGCCAGGGGCATCCGATCTTCGACGACGACATCACCCCGCAGCGCTTCGCCGCCTTCCCCCACATCAGCGTCTCGCGCCGCGGACTCCACCACGGCCCGCTGGACCAAGCCCTGGGAGAGCTGGGGGTGACCCGCCAGGTCAAGCTGGTCTGCGCAACCTTCCACTCGGCGATCTTCGCCCTGCCCGGTTCCGACCTGCTGCTGCCGATCGCCGAGCACTCCCTGTGGCGGGCCAACCGACTGGGCCTGGGCCTGCGCCAGTTCGACATCCCGGTGCCATTGAAGACCGTGATGGTGGTCCAGGCCTGGCATCCACGCTTCGACAACGATCCCGCGCACCGCTGGTTCCGGCAAACGGTCAAGCGGCTTTGCGAGGAAGTGCAGAACGATCCCCATCCGCTGCTGGGCTCCAACTGATATAGATGCGTGTAATGCACTGATTCATTTCGATCATTTCAATTTTCACACTACCGGGACGCTCCTAGACTGCGGCGGAAATCAGAAGAGTTTCCGCCCATGCCTTGTTTCCCCACCCTCGCCGTAGCGAGGTCGCGATGACTTCGCTCGCCACCCCGCTCGGCCAGCCGACGCCAACCTCAGCCCCCGCCGCCCAGCCTTTCGGCGCGCGCATCGTGGTCGGCCTGCTCGGCGTGCTGCTCGCCTCGCTCACCGCCGGTCTCAATGGTCATGTCACCGAGATCGCCATGACCGATGTGCGCGGCGCACTCGCCATCGGCCATGACGAAGGCACCTGGCTGACCGTGCTCTACGAAGCCACCCAGGTCGCCGCCATGGCATTCGCGCCCTGGTGTTCGGTGACCTTTTCCCTGCGCCGCTTCACGCTCTTCGCCATCGGCGGCTTCGCCCTGCTGGCCCTGCTCTGTCCGTTCGCGCCGAACCTCGAGAGCCTGCTGGTCCTGCGCACCCTGCAAGGGTTGATGGCCGGCTGCCTGCCGCCGATGCTGATGACCGTGGCGCTACGCTTCCTGCCGCCGGGGATAAAGCTCTACGGCCTGGGCGCCTATGCCCTCACCGCGACCTTCGGGCCCAACCTGGGCCTGCCGCTGGCGGCGTTCTGGTTCGAATACGTCGGCTGGCAGTGGGTGTTCTGGCAGGTCATTCCGCTGTGCCTGGTAGCGATGGCCGCGGTGTCCCATGGCCTGCCCCAGGACCCGGTGCGCCTGGAACGCTTCCGCCAGTTCGACGGCATCGGCCTGCTCACCGGTTTCCCGGCGATCTGCGCCCTGGTGATCGGTCTGCTGCAAGGCGAACGCCTGGACTGGTTCGAGTCGCCGCTGATCTGCCTGCTGCTGGGCAGCGGCAGCCTCCTGCTGGGGCTGTTCCTGGTCAACGAATGGAGCCACCCGCTGCCGTTCTTCCGCCTGCAGTTGCTGAAGCGGCGCAACCTGACCTTCGCCCTGATCACCCTGGCCGGCGTGCTGGTGGTGCTCGGCGCGAGCATGGGCGTGCCGACCGAATTCCTCGCCGAAATCCGCGGCTACCGCCCCCTGCAGAGCGTACCCATGGTGTTGCTGGTGGCTCTTCCGCAGCTCGTCGCGCTGCCGCTGGTGGCGGCCCTCTGCAACATCCCGCGGGTCGACTGCCGCTGGGTGCTGGCCTGCGGCCTGTGCCTGTGCGCCGGTGCCTGCCTGAGCTTCAGCCAACTGACGGCGGACTGGGTGCGCGAGGACTTCTACCTGCCGATGCTGTTACTGGTGGTCGGCCAGCCGATGGCGGTGATTCCGCTGCTGATGCTCTCCACCAGCGTCATCGCGCCCATCGAGGGGCCCTTCGCCTCAGCCTGGTTCAACACCGTCCGCGGCTTCTCCGGGGTAGTCGCCACCGCGGTGATCGGCGCCCTCGGCACCGCCCGCGAGCACTACCACTCCAACCGCCTGGTGGATCACCTGGGCAATGCGTCCCAGGCCGTCGAACTGCGCCTGCAACAGATCGCCGGCCTGCAACCGGGCGCCGACTCCGGCGCGCACTGGCAGCACCTGGCCGAACAGGCCCGCCAACAGGCCCAGGTGCTGGGCAACGCCGACGTGCTGCTGGCGATGACCGGCCTGGCCTGCGCCCTGCTGATCCTGATTCCGATCCTGCCGCAACGGGCCTACCCGCCCCGCCCGGTCGCTCCCACACACTGAAAGGTCGCTGTATGTCGTTCATCACTTCGCGCAAGGGCAGCCTGCTGCTCGCCGCCCTGCTGGTCCTGATCCTACTGGTCTACCTGCTGTTCCACCTGCTCGCCCCACGGGTCGTGCAGAGCACCGACGACGCCTATGTGCACGCCGATTTCACCCTGGTCGCGCCGAAAGTCGCCGGCTTCGTCCAGGACGTCCTGGTCGAGGACAACCAGCCGGTCAAGGCCGGCCAGTTGCTCGCCCGCCTCGACGACCGCGACTTCCGCACCGCCCTGGCCGCCGCCGAAGCCGACGTGCTCGGTGCCGAGGCCAACCTGGCCAATGCCGAGGCCAACCTGCAACGCCAGCAGGCGCTGATCGAACAGGCGCGGGCCAAGGTCCGCGCCGAGCAGGCCGAGCTGGTCTTCGCCCGTCACGAGCAAAGCCGCTACCAGACCCTCGCCAGCAAGGGCGCCGGCAGCCTGCAGAACGCCCAGCAGGCGCAATCGCGGATCGATACCGCCAGCGCCCGGCTGGCCGAGGGCCAGGCCGCGGTGGATGCCACGCGCAAGCAGGTGAGCGTCCTCGAAGCCCGCGTCGGCCAGGCCCGTGGCGACCTGCAACGCATGCAGGCGCGACGCGACCAGGCCCGCCTGGACCTCTCCTACTGTGAACTCCGCGCGCCCTTCGACGGCCTGGTCGGCCGCCGCCAACTGCGCGTCGGCGCCTATGTCACGCCGGGCAGCGCGCTGCTGGCGGTGGTGCCCCTGCAGCAGGCCTACGTGGTCGGCAATTTCCAGGAAACCCAACTGACCCACGTCTCTCCCGGACAGGCCGTGGAGATCCGCGTCGATACCTTCCCCGGCGAGGTTCTGCGCGGCCATGTCGACAGCATCGCACCGGCCACCGGCCTGAGCTTCGCGCCGATCGCCCCGGACAACGCCACCGGCAACTTCACCAAGGTGGTCCAGCGGATCCCGGTGAAGATCGTTCTCGAGCCGCGCCAGGCCATGGCGGGCAAGTTGCGTGTGGGCATGTCGGTGGAAGCACGGATCGACACCGCGACCGGCACCCACTCCGCCGAGGTCGCCCAGCAATGAAAGGCACTCCGCTCCTGCTTATTGCCAGCCTTGCGCTCGGCGCCTGCAGCCTCGGTCCCGACTTCACCCGCCCGAACCGCCCTGCGCCCGGCGACTGGTCGCTCCAGGCCGCTACCGGCAACCCCAGCCACCTCGCCGCCGCGCCACTCGCAGCACAATGGTGGACGCTGTTCGACGACGCGCAATTGAACGCCCTGCTGCAACGGGTCCAGCGTGCCAACCTCGACCTGCGCAGCGCCGCGGCGCGCCTGCAGCAGAGCCGCGCGATCCGTCGCAGCCTCGGCGGTGACGCCCTGCCCTCGGTGGACGCCAGCGGCAACTACCAGCGCCAGCGGACCACCAGCGCCGGCCTGTTCGATCCTTCCGGCAAGGCCGGCAAAGGCAACTACAACCACGCCCTGGCCGGCTTCGACGCCTCTTGGGAGCTGGACTTCTGGGGCCGCGTGCGACGCGAGCTGGAAGCCGCCGACGCGACGGTGGAAGCCAGCGAGAACGAACTGCGCGACGTGCAGGTCTCGGTGCTGGCGGAAGCCGCGCGCGACTATATCCAGTTGCGCGGCGAACAGAGCCGTGCGGCGATCATCCGTGACAACCTCGAGACCGCACGGCACAGCCTGGAACTCACCCGCACGCGCCTGGCCAACGGCGTCGCCACCGACCTCGAGGTAGCCCAGGCGCTGGCCCAGGTGGCCAGCATGGAGGCACGCCTGCCCGAGGTGGAAAAGAACCAGGCGCACCTGGTCAACGCCCTTGGCTACCTGGTCGGAGCCAGCCCCGGCAGCCTGCTCGCCGAACTCGGCCCGGCGCGGGAGATTCCGCGTCCGCCGGGCAGCGTGCCGGTCGGCCTGCCGTCCGAACTGGCCCAGCGCCGCCCCGACATCCGTCGTGCCGAAGCGCGCCTGCACGCCGCTACCGCCAGCATCGGCGTGGCCAAGGCGGACTTCTATCCGCGCATCACGCTCAACGGCAACTTCGGTTTCGAATCCCTGCAACTGTCCAGCCTGGGCGACTGGGACCATCGCCAGTTCGCCATCGGCCCGGCGTTCAGCCTGCCGATCTTCGAAGGCGGACGCCTGCGCGGACGCCTGGAGCTACGCGAGGCACAGCAGCAGGAAGCCGCCATCGACTACCAGCGCACCGTGCTGCGTGCCTGGCAGGAAGTCGACGACGCGATGCACGACTACGCCGCCAACCAGCGCCGCCAGGAGCGCCTCGGCGAAGCCGTGGCGCAGAACCGCCGCGCCCTGCAGAGCGCCCGCGAGCAATACCGCGCCGGCGCGGTGGACTTCCTCAGCGTGCTCGACAGCCAGCGGCAACTGCTGGACAACCAGGAACAGCAGGTCGCCAGCGACGAAGCGGTGTCTCTGACCCTGGTCAACCTCTACAAGGCGCTGGGCGGCGGCTGGAGCCCAACGTCCGACCCGGCGTCGGGCTGAGACGACGCCGGGCGCGGACCGGCGAAGGAGTTGGAAATGGACCTGCTGCACGGTATCCGGACCTTCGTCCGCGTGGTGGAGCACGGCAGCTTCACCCAGGCCGCCCAGACGCTGGGCACCTCTCCGGCGACCGTTTCGCGCCAGGTCGCCGGGCTCGAACAGGCGCTCTCGGCGCGCCTGCTGCAACGCAATACGCGCAGCGTCGTGGTGACGGAAAGCGGTCTGCGCTACTACGAGCATTGCAAGCAGATCCTGCGTACGGTCGCCGCCGCCGCGGCGGACGTCGAAGACAGCCAGTCCCACGCCAGTGGTCGCCTGCGCCTCCACGCGGTGACCGAACTGGGCCTCGAGCACCTGATGCCGCTACTGGTGGACTACCTGGACGGCCACCCGGACGTCTCCGTCGACCTCACGCTGGCCCAGGGCACCCCGGCCCTGCTCGAGGAAGGCCTGGACGTGCTGATCACCCTCGGCCGAACCTTGCCGGACTCGACCCTGGTCGCCCGCGATCTCGGCCAGGTGTTCAGCGTGGTCTGTGCCGCGCCGGAATACCTGGCACGGCATGGCGTGCCGCGCACGCCGGAGGACCTGCTGCGGCATCGCTGCCTGAACGTGGCCGCGCCGTCCTGCCCGCAGGGCTGGGTCTTCGTCGGCGAACGCGGCGAAACGCTGCTCGATCTCGACGAGGCGCTCAAGGTCAACCTCCCCGAGGCCGCCTGCGCCGCCGCCGCGGCCGGGCTCGGCGTCTGCCTGCTGCCCGGCTTCGTCGCCGCCCGCGCGCTGCAGGAAGGCAGCCTGTTGCGGCTACTGCCGGGCCATCGACTGCATGTCCGCGAGGTGTTCGTGCTGTACTCCTCGCGGCGCTACCTGGACGCCAAGATCCGCACCTGGGTGGACTTCCTCAGGGAACGCCTGCCCCTGGCGTTCGAGCGTGACCGGGCGATCCTCGACGATCGGCGCTACTGGGCGGAAAGCCCAACTGGCGTAGCGCGCGAGACCGCGACCTAACGTCTGGATCGATAGGTATCCTCAAAAACATATACTGGTTTTCGATTGATCGAGGGAGGAACATGGCTCATCCGAGTCATGAGGTGAATCATGCTACCGACTCTCTATATTTCCCACGGCTCACCGATGCTCGCCCTCGAACCGGGCGCCAGCGGCGTACAACTGCGCCGCCTGGCTACAGAGCTGCCGCGGCCGAAGGCGATCCTGGTGGTTTCCGCGCACTGGGAAAGCGACGACCTGCGAGTAACCGGCGCCGCGGCGCCGGATATCTGGCACGACTTCTACGGCTTTCCGCCGCCCCTCTACGCCGTGCGCTACCCGGCCAAGGGCGCGCCGGCGCTGGCGCAGCGGACGATCGAACTGCTCCAGGCCGCCGGCCTGCCGGCCCAGGCCGACCCACAGCGACCATTCGACCACGGCACCTGGGTGCCGCTGAGCCTGATGTACCCGCAGGCGGACATCCCGGTGCTCCAGCTGTCCCTGCCGAGCCGCCTCGGTCCGGCCCTGCAGAGCCGCGTCGGCCAGGCCCTGCGCCAACTGCGCGGGGAAGGCGTGCTGCTGATCGGTTCCGGCAGCATCACCCACAACCTGGGCGAACTGGACTGGCACGCCGGACCGGAAGCCATCGCGCCCTGGGCGCGGGAGTTCCGTGACTGGATGGTGGAAAAGCTCCAGGCCGACGACGAGGCCGCGCTTCACGACTACCGCCGGCAGGCGCCCTGGGCGGCGCGCAACCACCCCAGCGACGAGCACCTGCTGCCGCTGTTCTTCGCCCGCGGCGCGGGCGGCGGCGGGATGCGCGTCGAGCACAGCGGCTTTACCCTGGGCTCGTTGGGGATGGATATCTATCGCTTCGATTGACAGAACTTCTCGTGGGACTGGCGGAGAGCATTGGCTTCCCGCCGCAAGCTGGGTGGACTCGGCTGGCAGCCAGGAAATCGCGAGCGATATAGTCCTGTAGCGCGAATAACGCCATAGGCGTTATCCGCGATGTCATGGATAGGCGGCGGATCAGGGCTTCGGTATGTGCAGGTCTGGCATGCACGACGTGGTGCCTGCCCTGGCGGCTGGGCGAGTCTTTTGTTTCCTTTAGACGCTTGCCAGAGGGGCTCGCCCGGGGTGACGAAACGAGAAGCCGGGGCAGGCGCGAAAAACAGCCCGGCCAGCAAACATCAAGCCCATGAAAAAGCCCCGCCGAAGCGGGGCTTTTGTTCATCGCGCTGGACCTCAGTCCTCGCGATAGCGGCGCAGGCGCAGGGCCTTGCCGGCGACGCGGGTGTCCTTGAGCTTGGTCAGCAGGCGCTCGAGGTTGGCCTCGGGTAGTTCGATCAGGCTGAAGGTATCGCGAATCTGGATGCGGCCGATGTCCTCGCGGGACAGGCCGCCCTCGTTGAGGATCGCGCCCAGCAGGTTCTTCGCCGCGACCCCGTCGCGCGCGCCGAGGGCGGTGCGGCAGCGGGCACGGCCTTCGCTCGGCGGCGCCATCGGACGACGCTCGCCGCTGCGCTCCGGACGCTCGCCGCGTTCGCCACGGTCGGCACGCTCGCGCGGTGCCGATGGGGTCAGCGGCTGTTCGCGGCGCACCGACTCCAGGTCCAGCGCCTTGCCGGCGGTCAGGCGCGCCAGCAGTGCGGCGGCCAGGGTCTCGGCATCGCAGCCGAGGCGACGGCACAGCTCGTCGCGCACCGCGCCGCGCTGCTCGACGGCGCTGTCGAGCAAGGGCGTCAGGCTCGCGGCCAGGCGCGCCAGGCGGGCCTCCAGTACGGTCTCGGCATCCGGCAGGCGGACTTCGCCGACCTTCTGCCCGGTGACCCGCTCGATCACCTGCAGCATGCGCCGCTCGCGCGGAGTCACCAGCAACAGCGCGCGCCCTTCCCGACCGGCACGGCCGGTACGGCCGATGCGGTGCACGTAGGACTCGGGGTCGTAGGGCATATCGATGTTCAGCACGTGGGTGATGCGCGGTACGTCCAGGCCCCGGGCAGCAACGTCGGTGGCGATGACGATGTCCAGCGAACCGTCCTTCAGCGACTCGATGACCCGCTCGCGCTGGGCCTGCGGCATGTCGCCGTTGAGCGCGGCGGCGCGGTAGCCCTGGCGCTCGAGCAATTCGGCGTAGTCGAGGGTGGCCTGCTTGGTGCGGACGAAGGCGATCAGCGCGTCGAACTGCTCGACTTCCAGCAGGCGCTGGATCGAACCGGCCTTCTGGTCGGCATGGACCATCAGGTGGACCTGCTCGATGCGCGCCACGGTCTGGGTCTTGGCGGCGATCTTGACGTGCTTGGGCTGCTTCAGGTGGCGCTCGGCGATGCCACGGATGGACGCCGGCAGGGTCGCCGAGAAGAGCACGGTCTGGCGCGATTCGGGAAGCGCCTCGAAGATCACTTCCAGGTCGTCCATGAAGCCGAGCTTGAGCATCTCGTCGGCTTCGTCGAGCACCAGGCGCTGGACGGTGGCCAGCAGCTTCTCGTCGCGGCGCAGGTGGTCGCACAGGCGGCCGGGGGTAGCGACGAGGATCTGTGCGCCCTGGCGCAGGGCCTTCAGTTGCGGCCCCATGGGCGCGCCGCCGTAGACGGCGACCACGCCGACGCCCGGCAATTGCTTGGAATAGGTTTCGCAGGCGGTGGCGACCTGCAGGGCCAGCTCGCGGGTCGGCACCAGCACCAGCATCTGCGGCTCGCGACGGCTCGGGTCGATGCGCGACAGCAGCGGCAGGGCGAACGCGGCGGTCTTGCCGGTACCGGTCTGCGCCTGGCCGATCATGTCGTGGCCTTCGAGGATCAGCGGAATCGATTGAGCCTGGATAGGCGAAGGCTCTTCGTAGCCTACGGCGACGATTGCCGCGAGCACATTGGGGTGAATACCGAGCGCGGCGAAGCCGACGGTTTCCTGAGTCATGGGTTTGCCTCGTATACATCCGCAAAGACCCATGACCCATGGCTGCTCATGCCCTGTACGGCCGAAACGGCCACCCAGGCAGCTGGGGCGGGGATTTGCGAGATTGCTTTTGAATTAGAAGATTACGTAAAGGAAATCCGCAGAGCGGATACACAGCCAGAGCACAGCGCTCCGAAAAATGCAGGTCCTGAACGGGGTCAGTTTTGACCGGCGCGCATCATACCGGAATTTTGACGTTTGTGTGCGTTTTTTCCGACATGCGTCATCGGAGAGACTGACAATGGACATCCCGATTCCAGACGTCTATACCGACGTTGCCCGCCCCCCGCCAGGAAACCGCCGCATGAACGACACCCTCCCAGGACGCATCAGCCGCGAACGGCGCGGCCACCTGCTGCTGCTCGGCCTCGACCGCGTGGCCAAGCGCAACGCCTTCGACCTGCCGATGCTCGACGACCTGGTCGCCGCGCTCGGCGAATACGAGGCCGACGACAAGTTGCGCTGTGCCCTGCTCTTCGCCCACGGCGAGCATTTCACCGCCGGGCTGGACCTGGCCAATGTCGGCGAGACCTTCCGCCAGGGCTGGAAACTCCCCGAAGGCGCCGTCGATCCCTGGGGCACCTTCGGCGGCCGGCGTCCAAGCAAGCCGCTGGTGGTGGCCGTGCAAGGCTACTGCTACACCATCGGCATCGAACTGATGCTGGCGGCCGACATCAACCTCTGCGCCAGCAACGCGCGCTTCGCCCAGCTCGAAGTGCAGCGCGGAATCCTCCCGTTCGGTGGCGCGACACTGCGCATGCACCAGGTCGCCGGCTGGGGCAACGCCATGCGCTGGCTGCTCACCGGCGACGAATTCGACGCCCACGAAGCCTATCGTCTCGGCCTGGTGCAGGAAGTCACCGCCCCGGAAGACCTCCTCGACCACGCCGTCGCTCTCGCCGAACGGGTCGCGGCCCAGGCGCCGCTCGGCGTGCGCGCCACCCTCGGCTCGGCGCGCCAGGCCCTGCTGGAAGGCGAAGCGGTCGCCGCCGCTGCGTTGCCGGAAGCCGCCAGGCGCCTGCTCGACAGCGAGGACGCCAAGGAAGGCCTGCGCGCGCTCCAGGAACGCCGCCCGGGACGCTTCGAAGGACGCTAGGCCGGGCCCTTGTCCGCGCGCCCTGGCTACTGGGCCGGGCGCAGGCTGTCGATATAGCCCTGCAACGAATAGCCGAGTTGCGGCTCCAGCGCCGCGGCACGCGTCCGCAGGGCTTCCTGGTCGAGTTCGAGGGCCAGGTTCGCCGGCACCAGCATCACCACGTTGCCCTCGGCCACCGGACACTCCCAGTAATGATGGTGATAGCGCCCGCGCAGCAGCGGCGCGCCCAGCGGCTTGCCATCGGTGCCGCTCCACTGGTTGATCACCAGCCAGCCATCCTCGGCGAGGCGCTCCTGGCAGGCGCCGAGGAAATTCCAGGCCAGGTGCGCGGCCGACGGGCCGGTATCGGTATAGAGGTCGAGGAAGATCAGGTCGGCCTCCGCGCATTCGCCCAGGCTCTCCAGTGCGTCGCCGATGCGCAATCGCAGGCGCGGGTCGTCGCGCAGCCCCAGATGCTCACGGGCCAGGCGCGGAATCGCCGGGCGCAGCTCGATGGCCTCGGCCTCCTCCAGCGGCAGGTGACGCAGGCAGGCCTGGGTCAGGCTACCGGCGCCGAAACCGAGGAACAACGCGCGACGCGGTTGCGAATGGCAGAGCCCGCCGAGCAGCATGGCGCGGGTGTAGTCGTATTCCAGCCAGGCCGGATCGGGCATGAACACGCAGCTCTGCTCGACACCGTCGCCGAACTCGAGGAAGCGATAGTCGCCGGACTCGATGACCCGGATGACCCCGTATTCGTCGCGCTCCTCGACCAGCAGACGTTCTTCGCTCACCACTCACCTCCCCCCGCCGCTTCGCCGGCTATCGCCAGGCGCTCCGGCAAAAGCACCGCAGCATAGCAAAGCCGGCCCGACGATGGATTTCCGCTATTGCAACGATCGCTGGCGGCGCTGCGGCGAGCTGCTCTACCATGCCGCAATCCGCTTTCCCGAGCATTGCCAAGAGTCGTAGATGAGCCAGTCCTGGAGCCCCGAGAGCTGGAGGGCCAAGCCGATCCAGCAACAACCCGAGTACCCCGATGCCGCGCACCTGGCCAGGGTCGAGCAGACCCTCGCCGGATACCCGCCGCTGGTCTTCGCCGGCGAGGCTCGCGAGCTGCGCCGGCAGTTCGCCGAAGTCACCGCCGGACGCGCCTTCTTGCTCCAGGGCGGGGATTGCGCGGAAAGCTTCGCCGAATTTTCCGCGGCGAAGATCCGCGATACCTTCAAGGTACTGTTGCAGATGGCGGTGGTAATGACCTTCGCCGCCGGCTGCCCGGTAGTGAAGGTCGGGCGCATGGCCGGCCAGTTCGCCAAGCCGCGCTCCTCCGGCGACGAAACGCAGAACGGCGTGACCCTGCCTGCCTATCGCGGCGACATAGTCAACGGCATCGGCTTCGACGAGAAGAGCCGCGTGCCGGACCCGGAGCGCCTGTTGCAGGCCTACCACCAGTCCACCGCCAGCCTCAACCTGTTGCGCGCCTTCGCCCAGGGCGGCTTCGCCGACCTGCACCAGGTGCACCGCTGGAACCTCGACTTCATCGCCAACTCGGCGCTGGCCGAGCGCTACCAGCAACTCGCCGACCGCATCGACGAGACCCTCGCCTTCATGCGCGCCTGCGGCCTGGACAGCGCGCCGCAGCTCCGCGAAACCAGCTTCTTCACCGCCCACGAAGCGCTCCTGCTGAACTACGAGGAAGCCCTGACCCGCCGCGACAGCCTGACCGGCGAGTGGTACGACTGCTCGGCGCACATGCTCTGGATCGGCGACCGCACCCGCCAGCTCGACGGCGCTCATGTCGAGATGCTGCGCGGCGTAGGCAATCCGATCGGGGTCAAGGTCGGACCGAGCATGGACAGCGAGGAGCTGATCCGCCTGATCGATATTCTCAACCCGGACAACGATCCGGGCCGCCTCAACCTGATCGTGCGGATGGGTGCCGACAAGGTCGGCGACCACCTGCCGCGCCTGATCCAGGCCATCCAGCGCGAGGGCCGCCAGGTGCTGTGGAGTTCCGACCCGATGCACGGCAATACCATCAAGGCCTCCAGCGGCTACAAGACCCGCGACTTCGCCCGCGTGCTCGCCGAAGTCCGCCAGTTCTTCGAGGTGCACCAGGCCGAAGGCAGCTACGCCGGCGGCATCCACATCGAGATGACCGGGCAGAACGTCACCGAATGCATCGGCGGTTCGCGACCGATCACCGAAGACGGCCTCAGCGACCGCTACCACACCCACTGCGACCCGCGGCTGAACGCCGACCAGTCGCTGGAGCTGGCCTTCCTGATCGCCGAAACCCTGAAGCAGGTACGCCGCTGAGCGCGCCGCGGCCGCTCCCGCCGCCCGGCGGGAGCGTTCGCTAGAGCAGCACCCCGCGCAAGCGCACCGCCAACTCCCCGCGCCCCTCGATCGCCACCGTCGCCAGGCCCAGCCAGGCGGCCATGCTGCGCAACTGCTCGGCCAGATCGTGCAGGGCGGCATCGTCCATGCCGTTCGCCTCGGCATGCAGCGCATGCACCGCCAGGCGCTCCCGCGCCCGCTCGGCGCGGAGGTCGACGCGGCCGACCAGACGGCCGTTGTACAGGAATGGCAGCACGTAGTAGCCGTACACGCGTTTTTCCTTCGGCGTGTAGATCTCCAGACGATAGCGGAAATCGAACAGGCGCTCGGCCCGCGCCCGCTCCCAGACCAACGAGTCGAAGGGCGAGAGCAAGGCACTGGCGCCTAGCCGCCTCGGCACCTGCGGTTCGCCGGGGCAGTAGGCCGGCTGGCTCCAGCCCTCGACCCGGACCGGCAGCAGCTCGCCAGCCTCCACCAGTTCGGCGAGGCGCGCGCGGCTCTGCGCCGGGCTCAGCCGATAGTAGTCGCGCAGGTCCTTTTCGGTGGCCACGCCCAGGGCGCTCGCCGCCATCCGCAACAGCTCGCGCTGGGCCTGTGCCTCCGAAAGCTCGGGACGCGCCAGCAATTCCGCGGGAAACACTCGCTCCGGCAGATCATAGAGCCGCTCGAAACCGCGCCGTCCGGCCACCGTCAGCTCACCGGCGGCGAACAGCCATTCCAGCGCATGCTTTTCCGCGCTCCAGTCCCACCAGGGACCGGCCCGCTCCTGCCGCGTGCTCAGGCTGCCGGCACCCAGCGCGCCTTGCTCGCGCACCGCCTGCAACACCTGGCGGATCAGTGGCTGCTGTTCCCGGCCGAAACGTGCCAGTTGCTGGTAGATGCCCTGGCCGTCGGCGGCCTGGCGCATCCGCCAGCGCATCAGCGGGTAGTGCTCCAGCGGCAGCAGCGAGGCCTCGTGCCCCCAGTATTCGAACAACTGGCGGTGACGGCCGACACTCCAGGCTGCCTCGTCGAGCAGCGTCATGGAGTAGGGACCGAGGCGGGAAAACAGCGGCAGGTAGTGCGAGCGCACCAGCGCATTCACCGAATCGATCTGTAGCAGGCCGAGGCGCGCGAGCATTTCGCGCAGATGCCGCCGCTGCACGCTGCGGCGCGTCCGCCGGCCGTCGAAGCCCTGCGCGGCCAGGGCCAGGCGGCGGGCTTCGGCGAGGGAAAGCGAAAGACTCATGGAGCGCCCCAGTCGATGAAGGAGACTGCGAGTCTATCGTGCCCCCGCCGCCGCGCCAGCCCGGCGCGCCGCTGCGGTTCGCTCAATGCCGACGCAGCGGGTCGTCCCAGAAATGCCGCTCGCCCTCTTGGAAGATATCCGCCCGACTCAGGCCGAGGTCCTTCAGCGCTTCGTCGCTCATCCTCAGCAGTTCCCGGCGCTCGCGGGCCAACTGCAACCAGCGCCGCCAGCGACGCCACAACGACGGCGCAGCGGTCGAGGCGGGATGGGATGCAGCGTGGCAGTGACTGCCGAAATAATCCTGTTGACCTTTCATCGTCTTGCCCTCCGTTCGGGATAGGCACAGTCTCCCGCCAGGCATAGGATCAATCCAACGAATCATTCTTATGCAATGCATCTTGGAGATTGATGAATGAGCTACCAGCCCGGCATCGATACGGAATTGCTCCGCACCTTCGTCGCCATCGCCGAGCACGGTGGTTTCACCCGCGCCGCGGAGGCGCTGAATCGCACCCAGTCGGCGGTCAGCATGCAGATGAAGCGGCTAGAGGAGGACGTCCTGCAGCGCTCGCTGTTCGAGCGCGACGGAAGGCAGACCCGCCTCACCGCCGAAGGCCAGGTGCTGCTCGGCTATGCCCGGCGGATCCTCAAGCTGCACGGCGAGGTGTTCAACACCCTGCGCCGCCCGCACATGGTCGGCTCGGTGCGCATCGGCACCCCGGACGACTACGTGATGCGCTTCCTCCCGGCGATCCTGTCGCGCTTCGCCGAAGCCTATCCGCTGGTGCAGGTCGAGGTGCATTGCGACACCTCGCTCAACCTGCTGGCGCGCAACGACCTCGACCTGTCCATCGTCACCCGTGAGCCGGGCACCGAGATCGGCCAGTTGCTGCGCCAGGAGCCCTTCGTCTGGATGGCCGCCGAGGGCTTCTGCCCCCACGACCAGCGGCCGATCCCGCTGGCCATGTTCAACACCACCTGCTTTTGCCGGGCCTGGGCCTGCAACGCCCTGGAGGCGGCGGAACTGGACTACCGCATCGCCTACAGCAGCCCCAGCCTGTCGGCGCTGTTCGCGGTGGTCAGCGCCGGCCTCGCCGTGACCGTGCAACTGCGTAGCCTGCTCACCGGCAACCTGCGCATCCTCGACGAGAGCGAGGGCCTGCCCGCCCTGCCCTCGGCCAGCATCATGCTGATGCGCAACCCGCACAGCCAGTCGCCGGTCACCGAGAAGCTCGCCGAATACATCGGCGAGGGCTTCCGTCTCTGACTCAACCGCGCACCAGCAGGAGCACCGCGCACAACGCGAGGAAGGCACAGAAGGCCATGCGCAGGCTGCGCTCGGGCAAGGCGTGGGCCAGCCTCACGCCCCAGGAAATGCTCAGCAGGCCGCCCAGCGCCAGGGGGATCCCCATCCGCCAGTCGACATGACCGTGCATGGCGTAGGTCCCCAGCGCCACCGCCGTGCTCGGTGCGGCCAGGGCCAGCGCGAGGCCCTGTGCGACGACCTGGGCGAGGCCGAACACCGAAGTCAGCACCGGTGTCGCCAGCACCCCGCCGCCCACCCCGAAAAGCCCGCCGAGCGAACCTGCGCCAAGGCCCAGCACGCCCATCCAGGGCAAACCGTAGCGCGGCGTCGCGCCGCCCTGCGGCGGGCGCCGGAACAGGCGCCAGAACATGTAGCCGGCCAGCGCCAGGAGGAAGATCACGAACGCTTCGCGCATCCGCGCCGCATCGATCCGCGCGGCCACGCTGGACGCCAGGAACGCGCAAAGCAGGCCGGTCAGGGCAAGGACTCCGGCCTGGCGCGGATCGATGCGGTTGCGCTGGTGGTAGCGCCACAACGCCAGCACCACGTTCGGTACCACCATCACCAGCGCGGTACCCTGCGCCAATTGCTGGTCGAGGCCGAAGATCACCCCCAGCGCCGGGATCGCCAGCAGGCCGCCGCCTATCCCGAACAGACCGCCCAGGCAACCGAGCACCATCCCCAGCAGGAAATCGAGAAATACATCCAGCATGTCAGCCCCTCTTTCGACGCCTCCATGCTAGGCAAGCGTGGCTGGATGGGAAACGCACAAGAAAGCACAATGGCTATGCCAATCACGCAAAGGCATGAGCATGTTGCCCGATACCCTCAGCGAACAGTTCGTTCTCTACCTCGATGTCCTCGATGGCGGCAGCTTCTCCGCCGCTGCCCGCAAGCACCCGCTCACCCCGTCCGCCGTAGCGCGCCGGATGGACGCCCTGGAGCGCGCCGTCGGCAGCACCCTGCTGGTGCGCACCACCCATGCGGTCCGCGCCACGCCGGCCGGCCTGGCCTTCGCCGACCGCGCCCGGCGGATCGTCACCGAACTGCGCCTGGCCCGCGCCGAAGCGGTGTCCCTGAGCACCGCGCCGCAGGGCCTGATCCGTATCGATGCGCCGGTGCCCTTCGGCCGCCGCCACCTGGCCCCGGCGATCGCCGACTTCCTCAAGGCCAACCCCGGGCTGGACGTGCAATTGCGCCTGATCGGCAGCTTCATCGACCTGCAGGGCGAACATCTCGGCGAGGTCGACCTGGTGTTGCGCGCCGGCCCGCTGCCCGACAGCCGCCTGGTGGCCACTTCGCTGGCGCCGATGGTGCGGGTCGTCTGCGCCAGCCCGGAGTACCTGCGCGAACATGGCGTTCCCGCATCCCCCGGCGAACTGCCGGAGCATGCCGGCATCGATTGGGACAACCTGTCGCCACCCTATGCCTGGCGCTTCCAGCACGACGGCAAGCTCCAGCACCTGCGGCCGAAACGGGCGCGGCTGGCCACCAATAACGCCGAAGCGATGGTCGACGCGGCGCTGGCCGGCCTCGGCATCGCCCACCTGCCGACCTGGCTGTGCAGCGAGTACTTGCTGCGCGGCGAACTGCAGGCGCTGTTCTGCGACGAGGGCTTGCCCGCCGCCGAGCCCACCTGCATCTATGCCCTGCGCCTGGAACGCGAAGCCAGTTCGCGAACCCGCCTGCTGCTGGCTTTCCTCCGCGAGCGCTTCGGCTTTCCGCCACCCTGGGACCAAGCCCTGCAGCAGCGTCTCGGCGAGCGCTGAAGACACCACCCGGCGGGAAACCTGGAAAGCCAATAGCCACTACGCTAAATTCATGCACAGCGCCCTACTTACTTGGAAGACAGCCATGTCCCGACTGCCCACCACCCCTTGCGAGCAGCTCAAGCTGGACAACCAGCTGTGCTTCGCCCTGTATTCCACCTCGCTGCAGATGACCAAGGTCTACAAGCCCCTGCTGCAAGCGCTCGGCCTCACCTATCCGCAGTACATCGCCATGCTGGTGCTATGGGAACGCGACGGCCTGACCGTGGGCGAAATCAGCGCACGCATGCTTACCGACCCGGGATCGCTCACGCCTCTGCTCAAGCGCCTGGAGGGCGAAGGTCTGATTACCCGCACTCGCAGCAGCGAAGACGAACGCGTAGTCCTGCTGCGCCTGACCGACAAGGGCCGCGCCCTGCAGCGACAGGCCGAGAGCATTCCCGCCTGCATCCTGGAGAGTACCGGCCTCGACTTGCCACAGCTGGTCGCCCTCAAGGATGAGCTGCTGGCCCTGCGCGGCAACCTGCAAGCACCGGACTGAGGGGCTTATACCTACCTGTCTGGTTTTTATCGCCAAATCTTCCAACGATTTATCTTGCGAACCAAATAACATGACGATAAATTTCATTTCACGCACTTACTTAGCGCGCAAGAAATTAACGAACAATCTAGACAGGTGACCCTCATGCAAACCATCAAGGCTCTCTACACCGCAAGCGCAACCGCCACCGGAGGCCGTGACGGCCGTGCGGTATCCTCGGACGGCGTGCTCGACGTGAAACTCAGCACTCCGCGCGAACTGGGCGGCCAGGGCGGCGCGGCCACCAACCCGGAACAACTGTTCGCCGCCGGCTACTCGGCCTGCTTCATCGGGGCCCTGAAGTTCGTTGCCGGCCAGCGCAAGCAGACCCTTCCCGCCGACGCCTCGATAACCGGCAAGGTCGGCATCGGCCAGATCCCCGGCGGCTTCGGCCTGGAGGTCGAACTGCACATCAGCCTGCCGGGCCTGGAGCGCGAAGCCGCCGAAGCGCTGGTAGCCGCCGCCCACCAGGTCTGCCCCTACTCCAACGCTACCCGCGGCAATATCGACGTACGCCTGAACGTGTCGGTCTGAAGCTTCTGACTCTCCGCGCCGCGGCGGCGGACAGCGGAAACGAAAAAGCCCGGCATTCGCCGGGCTTTTTCTCGTCGCGCGAAAGGATCAGGCCTTGACGCGGGACTTGTACTCGCCGGTGCGGGTATCGATCTCGATCGAGTCGCCGATTTCGCAGAACGCGGAAACCTGCAGCTCGGCGCCGTTGTTCAGGCGCGCGGTCTTCATCACCTTGCCCGAGGTGTCGCCGCGGACGGCCGGCTCGGTGTAGGCGATCTGGCGAACGATGGTGGTCGGCAGCTCTACCGAGATCACCTTGTCGTTGTAGAACACGGCTTCGCAGATGTCGGTCATGCCGTCTTCGATGAAGGTCAGCACGCCTTCCAGATCGTCTTTCTCGATCTCGTACTGGTTGAACTCGCTGTCCATGAAGACGTACAGCGGGTCGGCGAAGTAGGAGTAGGTCACTTCCTTGCGATCGAGGATGATCGGCTCCAGCTTGTCGTCGGCCTTGAACACGGTCTCGGTACCGGCGCCGGTCAGCAGGTTCTTCAGCTTCATCTTGACGACGGCAGCGTTACGGCCGGACTTGTTGAACTCGGCCTTCTGGATGACCCAGGGAGCGCCATTGATGTTGGCAACCTGGCCGGCGCGGAACTCTTGAGCGGTTTTCATACGAATATCCGATGGATGAAAGACAAAAAATCAGGCCGCGTATCATAGCCAATCTGCGTAAAATTGCACCAGCCTTGCCGCAAGATCCGGACGCATGCCCTGTTCGTCGGCCCAGCGCTGCGCTTCCCTACGCCACTCGGGCAGTTGCCTCTCCAGCCCCTCCCAGGCCCCGGCAAGTCCACCGCCGGCGTTCCACGCCAGCCAGAAGGTGCGCAGGTTTTCCGCCAGGTCGGCGGGCAGGCCGGCGCAATAGAGTTCGAGGAATGCCTCGAGCTTCGCCAGGTGCGCCTCCTCTTCCTGTCTATAGATGTGCCAGAGCAGCGGCCGTCCCGCCCACTGCGCGCGAACGAAGGAGTCCTCGCCGCGCACCGCGTTCAGGTCGCAGCACCACAACAGGCGATCGTAGTCGTCCTGCGCCATGAACGGCAGCACCTGGACCCGCAACGCGTCGCGCACATGGACGTCCCCGACGGCCAGGGTAGCCACCCGCAGCCAATCGGCGACATCCGCCAGCACCCGCCCCTCCGGCACCAGCAGCAGGCTCGGCTGGCGGGCGTCGCGCAGTTGTTCCAGCCAGCCAGACAGCGCCGGGTTTTCGTAGGCAAACAGCGAAATCAGTCGCTCGCCAACCTTCCGCCGCACGCCGAGGGAGGCGAGAAACTCATCCTGCGCCGAGGCAGAGGCCTGGAAACGGCGCCGACGTTCCAGCAGGCCGGCCTCGCGCAACAGGCCGCCACTGGGCTCGCGGAACCCGGGAAAGAAGAAGTACTTGGAAAGCCCGCACGCCTGCAGCGACGGCAATGCGTGGCAACTGCCGATCCATTCCTCGGCACTCAGGTACTCCAGGTTCAGCCACAGGGACGGCCGCTCGCGCTCGCGCATGGCCTGCCGGTGCGCCTCCGGCAGTTCGCAGGCGAAGGCCTCGATCACCACGTCGGCGGCCGCCACCGGTGCCCACGGCCGGCCCCAGGCACGCACTTCGACCCCATCCAGGCTCTGCACGTGCGCCGCCGGGTCCGCCCGCGGACAGATCCGGGCGAAGGCCTGCGGCTCGTCCACCCACAGGCGCACGGCCTGACCGTGCTCGGCGGCCAGTTGGCGAGCCAGGCGCCAGGTGACGCCGATGTCGCCATAGTTGTCGACCACGCTACAGAAAATCTCCCAGCTCGCCATCCGCCTCTCCTCTTCGTGCCCGGCAGTCTACCAAGGCACCCCGCGGACTTTCCTCCGACGACCTAAGCCGATGAAAAAGTTAAAAAAATATTTGCCAAGCGGGAAATGTTCGAGTAAATTGCGCGCCTCGACAGACACGGCGCTGTCGAGAACCTGGTGAGGTGTCCGAGTGGTTGAAGGAGCACGCCTGGAAAGTGTGTATACGGGAAACCGTATCGAGGGTTCGAATCCCTCCCTCACCGCCAGATCGCAAGAAGGCCCGGCTAATCAAGTTAACCGGGCCTTTTTCATTTCCGCACCAATACTTACGGCATTTCCGGCAACATGCTGGCAACTTAGTTGTTACTTGCCACTCCCCGCCAAGTCGATAAGCGCCAGCCACTCCGGCGGAACATTCTCGACAACCCGGCAGCCCTCATCCCCCGCCTCTTGCAGCAACTCTACCCAAGGTCCGGGAAATTGCTTACTTGCGCCGCACGCTGGATATTTTTTGAACAAACGACACTCCAACTACTGCTAAAGTCGGGGGGACTAAAAAAAAAGTTGCTCGGCTTGCGCTTGGTCAGTTTACTTACTACAAGTAATGGGTAGTATGTAGCCGGCTAATTTCCCCGGCTGGGGAGATTGCTGTTATGGAAATGTCCACCTTAAGGGGAACACGATGAACAACGTTCTGAAATTCTCTGCTCTGGCTCTGGCTGCTGTTCTGGCCACCGGTTGCAGCAGCCACTCCAAAGAAACCGAAGCTCGTCTGACCGCTACCGAAGACGCAGCTGCTCGTGCTCAGGCTCGCGCTGACGAAGCCTATCGCAAGGCTGACGAAGCTCTGGGCGCTGCTCAGAAAGCTCAGCAGACCGCTGACGAGGCTAACGAGCGTGCCCTGCGCATGCTGGAAAAAGCCAGCCGCAAGTAATAGGTCTCACGACCTGTTGAAAACCGGTCCCTCGGGGCCGGTTTTTTTATGCCTGCGTTTCGCCGGGCATGAAAAAACCCGCGTCCCTTGCGGGTACGCGGGCCTCTGCCTCGACGCTCTCCGTCAGGGCGTAAGCTGGGTAGGATCGCTATCCACCGTCGCGGTCATCGCCGGCGCCGATTCCTGGGCGATTTCCACCGGCACGCCATCCTCCGAGGCCACCACTTCGCGGACCACGTCCCAGTTCAACTGGATACGCTTGGCCAGGTCGTCGCGCTTGAGCAGGGTGTTGATCACCGCGGTGTGCTTGTCCACCACCGACGGGTCGCCATGGTCGTTCAGCGGCGTATGCGCCTCCAGGTAGACCTTGCCGTTGCTCACGCCGAACTTGTAGGGCTCGTTGATGATACGCACGCTGGTGCCGACGCTGATCATCGAGAACAGGTGGGTCACGTCGGCGTTGTACATGCGGAAGCAGCCATGGCTGGTGCGGGTGCCGATGCCGAACTTCTTGTTCGAACCATGGATCAGGTAGCCCGGCACGCCCAGGGTCAGCTTGTACGGCCCCAGCGGATTGTCCGGGCCCGGCGGCACCACGGTCGGCAGCGGATCGCCATCGGCGGCGTGCTCGGCGCGGATCGAGGCCGGCGGATACCAGGCCGGGTCCTTGGTCTTGGCAGTGATGCGGGTGTTCGCGATCGGCGAACCCCAGCCCTCGCGGCCGATGCCCAGCGGATAGGTGTGCACCACGTTCTGCCCTTTCGGGTAGTAGTACAGGCGGTACTCGGCCAGGTTGATCACCACGCCTTCGCGCGGGCCAGGCGGCAGCACGAAGCGGGTCGGGATGATCACCTCGGTGCCGACGCCCGGCAGCCAGGGATCGACGCCCGGGTTGGCGGCGACCATTTCGCTGTAGCCCAGGTTGTACTGCTCGCCGAGGTCGGCGAACGTGTCCTCGTACTTGGCCTTGATCACCTGGACCTGGCCGACGACGTCCTCGCCCGGAGGCGGGAGCTGCAGTTCCAGGGCCGATGCGGAGCCGGCCGAAAGCAGCGCGGCGAAAGACAGTGAGACAACGGGTACGCGCGACAACATTCCGGAGAATCCTTGGCGAGTGCGATGAAGGAGTAGGAAAGACAGTGTAACACCCCGCCAGGTTTCACCGGGAGGGCTCAGACCAACCAGGACAGGCGCTCCCCGCGCTTTTCCGCCTCCAGTTGTTTCCGGCAATCGGGACACAGCAGCCGGTCGCGCAGACGCGCCCGTTCCAGCGGCTGCCAGCGCGGCTGGGCCGGCAGCAGCTTGCCGCAAAGCGTGCGGTCCGCCGGGGTATCCAGCTCCAGCTGACGCGCCACCACATGCACCCGGACCTCGCGACAGGCGAACAGGTCCAGCTGATCGTCGGGCTCGATCAGTTGATAGGCGTAGAGGGTCCAGGCGGGACGCGGCATGGGGGGCTCCTGAGGGGTGCGCAACCTTAGCCGAAAGCGGTTTCCCGGGGAAGTCTCAAAGCAGCGGTTTCAGCGTCGGCCAGACATTTTCCAGGAGCCTCGGCTGGGCGGCGAGCGCCGGATGGATGCCATCCGCCTGCATCATCCCCTGGACCCCGCCGACCCCTTCGAGGAAAAACGGCACCAGGGCGGTCTTTTCCTGCGCCGCGACCGCGCCGTAGACCTTGGAAAAGGCCTCGATGTAGCGCGGGCCGTAGTTCGGCGGCAACTGGATACCCAGCAGCAGCACCTTCGCCCCTTCCGCCCGGGCCTTTTGCGCCATGCTGGCAAGATTCTGTTGCAATTGCGCCGGCGCCATTCCGCGCAGCCCGTCGTTGCCTCCCAGCTCGATCACCACCAGCGCCGGCTTCTCCTCGGCAAGCAGCGCCGGCAGGCGCGCCAGGCCGCCCGCGGAGGTGTCGCCGCTGATCGAGGCGTTCACCACCCGGTAGTCGTAACCTTCGTCGGCGAGGCGCTTCTGCAACAGGGCGACCCAGCCCTGGCTGGTATCCAGTCCCAAAGCGGCGCTGATACTATCGCCCACGACCAACAGCGTCTGCGCCGCGGCCTGCTGGGTCAGCAGGACCAGGGCCAGGCAGCCGCTCAACAGCAATGCACGCATCGGAACCTCCATGAGCGCCAGCATTCTCAACGCGCAGAACCTTAGCAAGGTTGTCGGTAGCGCGGAAGGCAAGTTGACCATCCTCCACGACCTCTCCCTCGACCTCGCCCGCGGCGACAGCCTGGCGATCGTCGGCAGTTCCGGCTCCGGCAAGTCGACCCTGCTCGGCCTGCTCGCCGGGCTCGACCAGCCCAGCGGCGGCGAGGTCCGTCTCGCCGGGCACGCCCTCGGCGACCTCGACGAGGACCAGCGTGCGCGCGTCCGCGCGGCCCATGTAGGCTTCGTGTTCCAGTCGTTCCAGTTGCTCGACAGCCTCGATGCGCTGGAGAACGTGATGCTGCCCCTGGAGCTGGAAGGCCGCGCCGACGCTCGCCAGCGCGCCAGAGAACTGCTCGAGCGAGTCGGCCTCGGCCAACGCCTGGGCCACTATCCGCGCCAGCTCTCCGGCGGCGAGCAGCAGCGGGTCGCCATTGCCCGTGCCTTCGCGGCGGAGCCGGACGTGCTGTTCGCCGACGAACCCACCGGCAACCTCGACAGCGCCACCGGCGAGCGGATCAGCGACCTGCTCTTCGAACTCAACCGCGAACGCGGTACCACCCTGGTCCTGGTTACCCACGACGAGCGTCTGGCGCATCGCTGCCGGCGCCTGATCCGTCTGGAAAGCGGACGCCTGATCGACCGGGTCGAACCCTGATGAAGCCGGTGCCCCTCTCCCGCCTGCTGAGCCTCGCCGGTCGCCAATTGTTCCGCGAGTCGCGCAGCGGCGAGCTGCGCGTGCTGTTCTTCGCCCTGCTGATCGCGGTCGCCTCGAGCACCGCCATCGGCTATTTCAGCGCCCGCCTGAACGGCGCCATGCTCACCCGCGCCGCCGAGTTCCTCGGCGCCGACCTGGTGCTCAACGGTACCCAGCCGGCAAGCGCCGAACAGATCGAACGCGGCACCCGTCTGGGCCTGCGCCACGCCGACAGCGTCGAGTTTTCCAGCGTGATCGCCACCGACCAGGGCATCCAGCTCAGCAGCATCAAGGCGGTCGGCGACCGCTACCCCCTGCGCGGGCAGCTCAAGAGCGCTGCCGCGCCGTTCGCCGCCGAGCAGGCCGGCGGTCGTCCGCAGGCGGGCGAGGTATGGGTCGAATCGCGCCTGCTGGTCAGCCTCGACCTGAAGGTCGGCGACAGCATCGAGATCGGCCGCAAGCCGCTGCGCATCGCGCGCATCCTTACCTACGAGCCGGACCGCGCCGGCGACTTCTACAGCCTGACGCCCCGCGCCATGATGAGCCTGGCCGACCTCGATGCCACCGGGGTGGTCCAGCCGGGCAGCCGGGTGCGCTACCGCGATCTGTGGGAAGGCCCGCCGGAAGCCCTCCAGGCCTATCGCCAGCAGGTCAAGGGCAGCCTCGCCGCCAACCAGCGCCTGCAGGATGCCCGCGACGGCAACCGCCAGGTGGGCGATGCCCTCGGCCGCGCCGAGCGCTACCTGAACCTGGCCAGCCTGGCCGCGGTGCTGCTCGCCGGCGTCGCCGTGGCGCTGTCCGCCGCCCGTTTCGCTGCACGGCGCTACGACGCCAGCGCACTGCTGCGCTGCCTCGGTCTGTCGCGCAGCGAAACCCTGCTCCTCTACGCGCTGCAACTGTTGCTGCTGGGCCTGCTCGCCAGCGCCATCGGCGCCCTGCTCGGCTGGTTGGCGCAGCTCGGCCTGTTCCGCCTGCTCGCCACGCTGCTGCCGCCGGACGTACCGGCCGGCGGCCTGTTCCCCGCCTTCGCCGGGATCGCCACCGGCCTGGTAGCGCTGGCCGGCTTCGCCCTGCCGCCGCTGGCAGCCCTGGGCCGGGTACCGCCGTTGCGGGTCCTGCGCAGCGACCTGCTGCCGGTGCCGATGCGCACCTGGATGGCCTACGCCTGCGCCCTGCTCGCCCTGGGCCTGATCATGTGGCGGTTGAGTCTCGACCTGAAGCTGACCCTCGCCCTGCTCGGCGGCGGCCTGGTCGCCACGCTGGTGCTCGGCGCCCTCCTGCTGCTCGGCCTGAACGGCCTGCGCCGGGCACTGGCGCGTGCCAGCCTGTCATGGCGGCTGGGACTCGGCCAGTTGTTGCGGCACCCGCTGGCCGCCGCCGGACAGAGCCTGGCCTTCGGCCTGATCCTGCTGGCCATGGCCCTGATCGCCCTGCTTCGCGGCGAACTGCTGGATACCTGGCAGGCCCAGTTGCCGCCGGACGCCCCCAACCATTTCGCCCTGAACATCCTGCCGACGGAAAAGGACGCCTTCGAACGTCGCGTGCAAAAGCTCTCCCCCGGCGCCGAGCCGCTGTTCCCCATGGTTCCCGGGCGCCTGGTAGCGGTGAACGGCAAGCCGGTCCAGGCGCTCGACGAAGACGTGCGCAGCGAGCGTGCCCTGCAGCGCGACCTCGGCCTGACCTGGTCGGAGCGACTGCCCTCCGGCAACCAGCTCACCGCCGGACGCTGGTGGAGCGCGCCGCAGCCGGGGGCCCTGCCGGGCGTGTCGGTGGAAGAGAAGCTGGCCGCCAACCTGCGTATCCAGGTCGGCGACCGGCTCACCTTCAGCGTCGCCGGGCAGAATCGCGAGGTCCAGGTCCAGAGCCTGCGCAAGGTGAAGTGGGACAATTTCCAGCCGAACTTCTTCATGGTCTTCCAGCCCGGCACCCTGACCGACCTGCCGGTGACCTACCTGACCAGCTTCTACCTGCCGGCCAGCCAGGAACGCGACCTGATCGAACTGGCCCGCGCCTTCCCCACCGTCACCCTGCTGCCGGTAGACGCCCTGCTGAGCCAGCTGCGGAGCATCCTCGACCAGGTCACCCTGGCCGTGGAGTACGTGCTGGTGTTCGTTCTCGCGGCGGGCTTCGTGGTGCTCTTCGCCGGTCTCCAGGCGACCCTCGACGAGCGCGTGCGCCAGGGTGCCCTGCTGCGCGCGCTGGGTGCCGAGCGCGAGTTGCTGCAACGTACCCGGCGGGTCGAGTTCGCCCTGCTCGGCGCAGTCAGCGGCCTGCTCGCGGCGCTCGGCTGCGAGGCGGTCAGCCTGCTGCTCTACCGACTGGTCTTCGACCTGCCGTGGCAAGCGCACCCCTGGTTGCTCGCGCTGCCTCTGGTAGGCGCCGTGCTGGTAGGCGGCGCCGGCCTGCTGGGTACCCGTCGCGCCCTCAACAGCAGCCCGCTGCGGGTCCTGCGCGAGGGCTGATCGGATACACTGGCAGGCTTTCATCCGTTCATTTGTGGAACCACCCGAACCATGAGTCGCTATCGTCCACCGCGCACCGCCGGCACCCCGCTGATCACTCCGGAGGGCGCCGCGCGGTTACGCGCAGAGCTGCATGAACTCTGGCACGTGCGCCGTCCCCAGGTGACCCAGGCGGTCAGCGAAGCCGCCGCCCTCGGCGATCGCTCGGAAAACGCCGAATACATCTACGGCAAGAAGATGCTGCGCGAGATCGACAGCCGCGTGCGCTTCCTGCGCAAGCGCCTGGAGAACCTGAAAGTGGTCGGCGAGCGGCCGGCGGATCCGAACCGGGTGTACTTCGGCGCCTGGGTGACCCTGGAAGACGAAGACGGCGAGCAGGCCCGCTATCGCATCGTCGGCCCCGACGAACTGGACCTGCGCAACAACCAGATCAGCATCGACTCGCCGCTCGCCCGCGCACTGGTCGGCAAGGAGCTGGACGCCGAGGTGCTGGTGCGCACCCCGGCCGGGGAAAAGCTCTGGTTCGTCGTCGAGATCGAGTATCCACCGGCGCCCTGAGGGGCCACGCGCTCAGCGCAGGATACGGCGGGTGATCAGGCCCTGGCGGGCGACCCGGATCAGTTGCCGGACCACCAGATCCAGGTCTTCCGCCCCGGGGGTCTGGACCACGGCGAAGTCGAACGCGTCGCTGGGGAAGCGCGCCAGGTCCTTGCCGTCCTGGGCGAACTGGATAAGGAAGGTACGCGAACCGTTCCAGCGCTTCGGCCAGCCTTCGAGGTAACGGACGAGGGTCGGCTGGTGCGGCCCGCTGAGGAGAATCCTCGGGTTCCGCCGGACCAGGCCGGTGGTGATGGGTGCCAGGCGCAATTGCGTGCTGGGACAGGTCATGACGTCATGTCTCCGCCTCTTCGGTCCCGCTGGACAGCGGTGAGAGGCAACACCGAGCCAGCGCTTTAGCGGTATTTCGGCTGCTGCCGGGCGCCCCGCAAGTTGCTGTTTAAATCGGCGCACGCGCATCCTAGAAAAGCCGCATGGAGACTGTCAAGAAACACGCGGAGGCGCCCATGCCCGATCGCTCTCTTCGCCTGTTCTTCGCCCTGCCCTGTCCACCTCCCCTCGCCGAGCGGATCGGCCGGTGGCGCGATGACCAGCCACTGCCCGGACGCCAGGTGGCGACGGCGAACCTGCACCTGACCCTGGCCTTCCTCGGGCAGGTCCCGTCCGCTCGGCTCGAGGCCCTGCTGGACATGGCCGCGGCCATCGAAGCCGCGCCCTTCGACCTGTGTCTCGACCGCCTGCTGCGCTGGAGGAACGGCATCCTGCTGCTGGCCCCCAGCCAACCGCCCGGCGCCCTCCTGCGCCTGCGCCGCGCCCTGCGCTCAGGCCTTGCCGAACTGGAGCTGCCCGTGGAAACCCGCCCATTCAGCGCCCATCTGACCCTGGCTCGCGATGCCGCGCCGCTGGAGGACATCCCGCCACCCCCAACCTTCGTATGGCAGGTCGACCATTTCAGCCTGTTTTGCTCGCAAAACGACGCCGCGGGCGTGCGCTACCGCACACTCGGTCGCTGGGCGTTGTGCGGGGAAGATTCAAACGAGCGTTTCGCGCCGTAACAACCCGCCTCTTCCGCTCTGCCACGCAGGTTATGACCGGCCGCCAGGAAGCCGCGGATTTCCTGGCCTGGAGGAAAAAAGCCGAAGCTGGCACGGTTCCTGCGCAAGGGACAGCGAAGCGGTTCTCCCGGAAGGATTCGGGCGATGGCTGGCAGGACGCGCCCCTCGGCCCCATCAACCTGAGATGAGAACAACATGAAGAAGAAGTCTCTGCTCCCCCTCGGCCTGGCCATCGGCCTCGCCTCTCTCGCTGCCAGCCCTCTGATCCAGGCCAGCACCTACACCCAGACCAAATACCCCATCGTGCTGGCCCACGGCATGCTCGGCTTCGACAACATCCTCGGGGTCGACTACTGGTTCGGCATTCCCAGCGCCTTGCGCCGTGACGGTGCCCAGGTCTACGTCACCGAAGTCAGCCAGTTGGACACCTCGGAAGTCCGCGGCGAGCAGTTGCTGCAACAGGTGGAGGAAATCGTCGCCCTCAGCGGCCAGCCCAAGGTCAACCTGATCGGCCACAGCCACGGCGGGCCGACCATCCGCTACGTCGCCGCCGTACGTCCCGACCTGATCGCTTCCGCCACCAGCGTCGGCGCCCCGCACAAGGGTTCGGACACCGCCGACTTCCTGCGCCAGATCCCTCCGGGTTCGGCCGGCGAGGCAGTCCTCTCCGGGCTGGTCAACAGCCTCGGCGCGCTGATCAGCTTCCTTTCCAGCGGCAGCACCGGTACGCAGAATTCACTGGGCTCGCTGGAGTCGCTGAACAGCGAGGGTGCCGCGCGCTTCAACGCCAAGTACCCGCAGGGCATCCCCACCTCGGCCTGCGGCGAAGGCGCCTACAAGGTCAACGGCGTGAGCTATTACTCCTGGAGCGGTTCCTCGCCGCTGACCAACTTCCTCGATCCGAGCGACGCCTTCCTCGGCGCCTCGTCGCTGACCTTCAAGAACGGCACCGCCAACGACGGCCTGGTCGGCACCTGCAGTTCGCACCTGGGCATGGTGATCCGCGACAACTACCGGATGAACCACCTGGACGAGGTGAACCAGGTCTTCGGCCTCACCAGCCTGTTCGAGACCAGCCCGGTCAGCGTCTACCGCCAGCACGCCAACCGCCTGAAGAACGCCAGCCTGTAGGACCCCGGCCGGGGCCTCGGCCCCGGCCCTTTCCCGGAAGCCCCCTCGCGTGAAGAAAATCCTCCTGCTGATTCCACTGGCGTTCGCCGCCAGCCTGGCCTGGTTCGTCTGGCTGGAACCTTCCCCCGCACCCGAGACGGCGCCCCCGGCCAGCGCGCAGGCGGGCGCAGACCACGCCCCGCCAGCAGCCTCCGCGGGAGAAGCGGTGCCGGCCCCCCAGGTCATGCCGGCCAAGGTCGCGCCGCTGCCAACCTCCTTCAGGGGCACCAGCGTCGATGGCAGTTTCAGCGTCGACGCCAGCGGCAACCTGCTGATCACCCGCGACATCCGCAACCTGTTCGACTACTTCCTCAGCGCCGTCGGCGAAGAGCCCCTGCAGCAAAGCCTGGACCGCCTGCGCGCCTACATCGCCGCCGAACTCCAGGAGCCGGCGCGCGGCCAGGCGTTGGCGCTGATGCAGCAATACATCGACTACAAGAAGGAACTGGTGCTGCTCGAACGCGACCTGCCGCGCCTGGCCGACCTCGACGCCCTGCGCCAGCGGGAAGCCGCGGTGAAAGCCCTGCGCGCGCGGATCTTCAGCAACGAAGCGCACGTGGCGTTCTTCGCCGACGAGGAAACCTACAACCAGTTCACCCTGGAGCGCCTGGCGATCCGCCAGGACGGCAAGCTCAGCGCCGAGGAAAAGGCCGCCGCCATCGACCGCCTGCGCGCCAGCCTGCCGGAAGACCAGCAGGAAAGCGTGCTGCCGCAACTGCAAAGCGAACTGCAGCAGCAGACCGCCGCCCTCCAGGCCGCTGGCGCCGGCCCGGAAGCCATCCGCCAGATGCGTCAGCAACTGGTGGGCGCCGAAGCCACCACCCGCCTGGAGCAACTCGATCGGCAACGCTCGGCCTGGAAGGGCCGGCTGGACGACTATTTCGCCGAGAAGAGCCGGATCGAAGGCAATGCCGGGCTGAGCGAAGCCGACCGCCGCGCGGCGGTCGAACGCCTGGCCGAGGAGCGCTTCAGCGAACAGGAACGCTTGCGCCTGGGCGCGCTGGAACAGATGCGCCAGGCCGAGCAGCGCTGACCGACACGGAAACGCCAAGAACGCGGCGAAGGGCGCTTCGGCGGATAACGCTACCCTCAGGGGTGCAGCCCTGGCGTGGCCGGCGAGGCGGAAACCTTGTGCTCCGCGCCGCAACGAAAAAGGGCGGCCACCCGAAGGTGTCCGCCCTTTTTCGTCGCCAGCCCGGTTCAGCGGGACAGCTTGCCGTCCAGCGAGAACTTGCCGGCGCCATCGATCAGCAGCGCCACGCTGATCATCAGCAGGGTCAGGGCATATTCATAGCCGTTGTCGGTGATGAAGAAGCCATTGCCGATGTGCACGCTGAAGATCGCCACGATCATGGTGAAGCCCACCACCACCGACGCCGGACGCACCAGCAGGCCGATCACCAGCGCCAGGCCGCCGAAGAACTCGGCGCTGCCGGCCAGGGTCGCCAGCAGGTAGCCAGGGGTCAGGCCGATGGATTCGAACCACTGCGCCATGCCGTTCAGGCCGGCGCCGCCGAACATGCCGAAGAGCTTTTGCGAACCGTGGGACATCAGGGTAAGACCGGTGACGATACGCAGGATGGCCAGGCCGGCACCGGCGTTGGTCGACAGGATGGTCTTGATCAGTGGATTCATGGTGCGTCCTCAGGTGTGGGATAAGATGGGCACACTATAGGCAAGATAATTCGATATTAAAACCGTAAAAAACGCGTTATCAATATCGAATTTATAGATTATTTTTGAGCCGTCGCCGTCTTCGCACGTACCCCGGGCTCCAGGCGAACCCGTTCGCGTTCATATGCAAGGTAGTACTTGTTGACGCTGCTGACATAACTCACCACACCCATGCCTATCTCTTCCGCAGCCACCCGCTCTACCTGGAAGAACCAGCGATTCGGATCGAGCCCCCGGCGACGCGCCTGGGTGCGCAGGTTCTGCACCCGCTCCGGGCCCATGTTGTAGGCCGCCAGGGTGAACGCCAGGCGCTCGCGTTCGTCGAGGTGCTTGCTGGAGAAGAACTGCTTGCGGATCTTGGTCAGGTAGCGACTGGCGGCCAGCACGTTGCTGTCCTTGTCGTGCACATTGCCGACCCCGACGCTGCGCGCCGCCGCCGGGGTGATCTGCATCAGCCCGCTGGCGCCGCCGGAACCGCGCGCCTTCGGGTTCAGGTGCGACTCCTTGTAGGCCACCGCCGCCAGCGCCAGCCAGTCCATGCTGCTCTGCTGCGCGTAGCGCTGCAGCAGTGGACGGACCGCTTCCAGGCGCTTGCGGTCCGCCGCGCCGAGGGGGTTGCGGACCTTGTAGGCGCGCCGGTAGACGCGCTGGAAAGCCACGTCCTGGTCGGCCGGCGCGCGGTAGTCGGCGAGGAAGCGGTCGATGGTCGCGCGCAGGGTGCTGGCATCGCGGCGCACGTACCAGGCCATGTCGGCGCGATTGTCCAGCACCAGGTGGCGGTCGACGCGCAGCTTCGGCAGCACCTTGGCCCAGCGTTCGGCGATGGGCTGCTCGACCACGGTGAAGCCGAGGATGCCTGCCTGGACCATTTCCATCACATCCTCGACGGCCAGGGAAGCGTCCAGCTTTTCGATCCGGATCGGTGCCATGCGGCGTTGCGCCAGGCGCTGGTTGACCAGTTCGATGGCGCCCTCGGCGGCGCTGCCGGCCGGCAGCGGGATGGTCCGCCCGGACAACTGCTCCAGGCGCGTGTAGCGCCGGTTGCCCTTGCGCGCCACCAGCACCAGCGGCACATCGGCGCGCACCGGCGCGCTCGGGCTGACCTGCAGGCCGTCGTGCGCCGGCAGCAGTTCGCCGGGGGCGACCAGGTCGCCTTCGCCACGCTGCAGGGCGGCAAGCAACTGGTCCTTGGGCTTGGGTATGAGCTTGAGGGTGAGGTTCCGCGCGGACGGCGAGCGGCTGTTGAGGTATTGCTCGAAGGCGCGCAGGCGACGGTACTCGACGCCGATTGGCTCGCCCTTCACCTCGCCCGAGCTGTTGCGGCTCTGGTTGACCAGCACCTTGAGCACGCCAGCGCGGCGGATGCTCGCCAGGTCGCGGGTCTCCGGCTGTTCCTTGTGCCAGTTGTCCGGCTGGCCGGTGATGCGCGCAGCCGCCGGCAAGGGTGCGAGCACCAGCAGGCAAAGCGAAAGCAGCAACAGACGCGTCATCCAGGTCTCCAGAGGCCAGGCTCGATGTCCCTCTCCGGGGGACCGGATCAATCAGAGCATGGCAGTCTTGGCAAGTTCCTCTCCGACAGCGGCTGCAAACGGAGGCATTGGGTAGATAATCCGGGCGCCGAAGAACCCGATCTGCGATTATAACGGATTGTTCTACAAGCGGTTTGCCACCCATCCCCCGGCGGGTCCGGCGCGATCGAGGGGGCGCCGCCTCGCTGCGAATTCCAGGAAGGCACCATGCAACTCATCGATATCGGCGTCAATCTGACCCACGCCAGCTTCGCCCTGGAACGTGAAGCACTGCTCGCCCGCGCGCGCGCCGCCGGGGTGGTGCAGATGGTGATCACCGGCACCAGCCTGGCCGACAGCGAACAGGCGCTGCAGCTCTGCGGCGAACTCGACGAGGGCGGCCGGCTGTTTACCACCGCCGGCGTCCACCCCCACGAGGCCAGCCACTGGAACGGCGACACCGCTCGCGGCCTGCGCGCCCTGTTCGACGACCAGCGGGTACGCGCGGTGGGCGAATGCGGTCTCGACTTCAATCGCGACTTCTCTCCCCGTCCGGCCCAGGAAAAGGCTCTGGAGGAACAACTGGCACTGGCCGTCGAGCTACAGCGTCCGGTGTTCCTCCACGAACGCGACGCCAGCGAGCGCCTGCTGGCGATCCTGCGCGACTTCCGCGATCGCCTGCCGGCCGCCGTCGTACACTGTTTCACCGGCGAGCGCCGGGCGCTGTATGGCTACCTCGACCTCGACCTGCACATCGGCATCACCGGCTGGATCAACGACGAGCGCCGCGGCACCCACCTGCATGATCTGGTAAGCGAGATCCCGGTCGGCCGTCTCATGCTGGAAAGCGACGCGCCCTACCTGCTGCCGCGCAGCCTGCGGCCGAAGCCGAAGAACGGGCGCAACGAGCCAGCCTACCTGGTCGAGGTGCTCGACTGCGTGGCCCGCCATCGCGGCGAGAGCGCGGAGCGCCTGGCCGCTCACACCAGCGCCGCGGCGCGGGCGTTCTTCGGCCTGCCGACGATCGACTGAGATCGCCCTCAAGCTCCCGGCGGATCGGCCGCTAAGCTGACGAACGGTCTCGTTGACCCGCATCAACGATTGCCCCTTACTCAGCTTTCAAGATAATGGCGCCTTGCCATTAGCTTGCCGATAAGAAGAAATCCCCCTATGGGCACCTGGATCAGCGACATTCCACTGAAATACAAGTTCTGGGCCGTCAACGCGGTGGCCTTCTTCACCACCCTGCTGCTGGTGTTGTTCGCCATGCAGCAGGAAGCCGCCGGGCGCAACGCTTCCGCCCAGCGCGCCGCCGCCGCCGAGGGCGAGCTGGTTCAGAGCTGGCCGGCCGGCAGCGCCCTGCCCGCCCGCAGCAACCTGCTGCCGCTGGAACAGGCCGCGAGCCTGGGCGGCACCGCTGCCCAGGCGCTGGGCAAGGGGCAGGGTTGGATCGAGTTGTCCGGCGCGCGCCAGGGCGATACCCCGCTGCTCGGCGCCTGGGTCGGCCAGACCGGCTCCGGCCAGCGCTTCGCCGTGCTTGCCCCGGCCAGCGACCTGTGGCAGGTCTTCGCCGACCGGGCCGGCGCTTACGCCGTCGCCGTGCTGGTGCTGATGCTGGCGCTGCTGGCGGCCTCGCAACTGCTGATCCGCTTCATCCTCACCCACCTGCATACCCTCAAGGACGTGATGCTGCACGTCGAAAAGAGCGGCGACCTGTCCGCTCGCGTACCGCTGCAGGGACGCGACGAAGTCGGCCAGATGGCCAGCGCCTTCAACGCCATGCAGGCCGGCTACCAGCGCATCGTCGGCACCGTCGCCGCGGCCGCTACCAAGCTCGACGAAGGCGCCCAGGCGCTGGCCCGCAGCATGGGCCAGGTACGCCAGGGCATGCTCGGCCAGCAGAGCGAGACCGACCAGACCGCCACCGCGATCAACGAAATGTCCACCACGGTCTTCCATATCGCCCAGCACGCCGCCGATACCCGTGACCAGTCGCAGGAAGCCGACCGCCTGGCCGGCGCCGGCCAGCAGGCGGTGAGCCGGGTCAGCGCGTCGATCGCCGGGTTGTCCCAGGGCGTCCAGGACACCGCCGAGATGATCCAGAAGCTGGCCGAGGACAGCCAGAAGATCAGCGGCGTGGTCAACGTGATCCACGGCATCGCCGAACAGACCAACCTGCTTGCCCTCAACGCCGCCATCGAGGCCGCGCGGGCCGGGGAAATGGGCCGCGGCTTCGCCGTTGTGGCCGATGAGGTGCGCAACCTCGCCCGTCGCGTGCAGGACTCCACCGACGAGATCACCCAGATGATCCTCGCCTTGCAGTCGGGCACCCGCGACGCCGTGGAGTTCATGCAGGAAAGCTCGCTCAAGGCAGACGGTTGCGTCAGCCAGGCCGGCGACGCCGGCGAGGCGCTGGCGGCGATCGCCAACGCGGTGGCGCAGATGCGTGAAAGCAACACGCAGATCGCCGTCGCCGCCGAACAGCAGAGCCAGGTCGCGGAAGAGATGACCCGTTCGGTGGTGGGCATCCGCGACGTCACCGAACTCACCGTGCAGCAGACCGTCGAGTCGGCGGCCACCAGTCAGCAACTGGTCGACCTGGCGGGCGATCTGACCCGCGCCATCGGCCAGCTACGCCTCTGATCCGCAGGCGCACCTGCCTATCGCCCGGATAGGCAGGAATCATTCGCCGCGCTGCCGCACCCCGCCTAGACTCGACGACATGCAACGACCCGCCCCGCGGGTCGCCGTCACGGAGTACCGAGAACATGGGCAAACGTCATCCCAACCTGCTCGCCTGGCAATGGCGCGGCTATGCCGCCAACCACCGCAACCCGACCAACCTGGTCCTGCACCTGATCGCCGTGCCGCTGTTCATCGTCGCTGCGATCCTGCTGCTCGGCGGCCTGTTCGGCCTGGACCTGCTGCAGGTGGTACTCGGTGTCATCGGCATCGGTGCCGGCCTGGCGATCCAGGCCAAGGGACACGCGCTGGAGGAACAGGCACCCGAGCCATTCAGCGATCGGCGCGACGCTGTCAGTCGCCTGCTCGTCGAGCAGTTCGTCACCTTCCCCCGCTTCGTCCTCAGCGGCGCCTGGTGGCGGGCCTGGCGCGAACGGCATAAGTGACAGTTCGTCCGGGATTTTGCACAGCCCTTCAGTTTTAGTGCGACGCTGCCGATATAATCGACGGAATCCTGTCGTGGACCGACAACATGCCGTCAATGCGTCAATTAATCGTCTTTTCCTGTTGCCTGGGGCTGCCTCTTGCCCAGGCCGCGGAACCCGTGCCGCTGGGCGGACGTCCGATCGTCACCCTGCAGCGGTCCGGCGGCGCTCCCGTACGGCTGACCCTGTCCGACCTCGAAGCCCTGCCCAGCGAGACCCTGGAAGCCCAGCTCCCCGGCGAGGCCAACGCCCGCTGGCAAGGCGTGCGCCTCAGCCTGTTGCTGCGCCGCCTGGACCTGGCGCCGCCCAAGCGCCTGCGCGTGCTGGCGCTGAACGACTACTCGGCGATCATCCCGTACAGCGACCTCGACAGCTACCAGCCCATCCTCGCCTATCGCCGCAACGGCGCCTACATGGCGATCCGCGAACGCGGACCGCTTTTCATCATCTACCCGATGGCCCGCTATCCTGAGTTGAGAAACCAGGTCTACTACAACCGTACCGTCTGGCAGGTCAGCTCCATCACTCTTGAGTAAGTAACGGACATGACTGTGCCGCTGCTCGATCCGACAAAGCTGCGCCGGCAACGCCAGATCATGGGGCTGTTGCTCGGCTTGGTGCTGCTCATGGCGCTGATCGCCGGGGCTGCGCTGTGGCTGGCGGTGCGCCAGGCCCAGCAACTGGCCCAGCCGAACCTGCACAACGAGCTGTGGCAGACCTACTCGCTGCGCGCCGAACTGGATCGCACGCTGGACGCCGCGCGGCACACCGAGAGCGGCGAAGGCCAAGCCGACGACCTGGCGATCCGTCTCGAAGTCCTCGCCAGCCTGATCGCGCCGCTGCGCCGCCAGTCGTTGTTCAGGCATCTCGCCGAACCGCGTCCGGAGGTACAGGCCACCCTGCAACGCCTGATCGAGCTCAGCGATCGCTGGTCGGACCAGGCCCCCTGGGGCGATCCCGTCGCCGCGCGCCGCCTGGCCGCGGAGATCGTCCAGCAGGTCCCGCCCTTGCTCGAACCGACCCACCAGATCGTCGTCGCCAGCAACATCGCCCTGACCAACCAGTTGGACGTCGACCGCAAGCGCCTGCACCGGGCGTTCTACGCGTTGTTCTGGGCGCTGCTCGGGATCGGTGCCGGCGGTGCCCTGCTGGTGCTGCGCCTGGTCGCTGACTTCAAGCGCGCGCAGCAACTGGCCGGGCATCTGATCGAGCTTAACGCCACCCTGGAGAAACGCGTCGGCGAGCGCACCCGCCAGCTCAGCGAAGGCAAGGCGCTGCTGCATTTCATCCTCGAGGCCAGCCCGAGCGACGTGGTCCTGCTCAGCGCCTGCGGCGCCAGCATCCATTACGTCAGCCCGCGCCTGCTCAAGCGCCTGGGTTGCCAGGCCCAGGACGACTTCAACCTGCCCCGGCTGTTCGCCAGCGCCAGCGAATACAGCCGCCTCCAGAACGCCCTGGAGGCGCGCGGCCAGGTGGATGGCTGGGAAGCCCAGCTATGCGGGGAAACGCCTTGCTGGGCGGTGATCTGCGCGCGCCACCTGGAAATCGACGGCGAGCCGGCGACCCTGATCTGGTGCTACGACATCAGCCGGCGCAAGGCCATGGAACAGGAACTGCGCCTGCTGGCCAGCACCGATACCCTGACCGGCCTGCACAACCGCCACTCGTTCCTGCACCAGGCGGAACTCATGCTCAAGGCCGCCGAACGCTTCCGCCACCCCTGCGTGGCGCTGATGCTGGACATCGACCATTTCAAGAACATCAACGACAGCCACGGCCACCTGACCGGCGACCGCGCCCTGCAACGTGTCGCCGAGACCCTGCGCCAGGGCCTGCGCGAGGTGGACCTGCTCGGTCGCCTGGGCGGCGAGGAATTCGCCGCGCTGCTTCCGGAGGTCAGCCTGGACCAGGCGCTGGACGTCGCCGAACGGCTGCGCGCCGGCGTCGAGGCGCTACGGGTGAGCAATCCCGACGGCGAACCGTTGCGAATGACCGTGAGCATCGGCGTCGCCCTGCGCAGGGACGCCGGGGACGACCTGGAAAGCCTGCTGGTGCGCGCCGACAGCGCGCTCTACCAGGCCAAGAGCGGCGGGCGCAACCGCACCGAGTACGCGCCCGCCTGACATGCGCCTCAGCCGAACACCGTGACCATCTGCCGGCTGATCGCCAGCAACTGGCCGTCGGCGCTCCACATCCGCGCCGCCACGTGGCCGTAGCCGTCGCGCGCCTCCTCGATCTCCGCCAGGTAACGGCACCAGTCGCCGCTGCGCTGCTGCGGCAGCGGCTGGAGGAACTCGGCGGTCCAGGTCAGCGAGCTGGCCATCGCCGGGGTGCCCAGGTGCGGCAACAGCGCCGGCGGCCAGGAGTCGAGCAGCGCCAGCAAGTGGGAAACCTCCATGGTCTCTCCCTCGGGTTCGTCGCGGAAACGCATCCAGCCGCCCATCTGGCGCGACTTGTTCGAAGAGAACGGCAGGCCGCCCACTGCCCAGCGCATGGCGATGTAGCGAGTGAACTCCGGGGTCACGTTACGGATATAGGGCAGCTCCTGGCTCTCTTCAGGGCCCTTCATCCCGGCCGCCGGCAACGCTTCCACCGCCACCGCCGACGCGCGGGCGACGCCGAAACTGGCCTGGACCAGCGTCACCACCTGCTCGCCCTGACGGACCTCGACCTGTACCTGGCTCACCGCCTTGCCCTCGCGCAACAGCCGGGCGCTGAAGCTCGCCGGCTGCTCGGGGGCCAGCGGTCCGACGAAGCTGACGCCGATGGAGCGCAACGGACGCCCCGCCTCGACCACCGCAAGCATGGCCTCGTAGGCCAGCGCCACCACCAGGCCGCCGAAGGTGGCGCGGCCCTGGCCCCAACTGGCCGGTACTACCACCGAGGAAGGGTCACGGCGGACCGCCTGGATCAATTCGGAAAAATTCATGTGTGCCTCGCGAGGGGATTCGAGGGCCCATCTTAGGCGAGGCGATCCTTGGGAAAAAGCCGATCGGAATACCGGCGGCGTCAGTGCCCGGCAAGCGCCTGCTGCAATCTCGACAGGGCCCGTCCGGCACGCTCCCGGGCCAGTTCGAAGCGTGCCGTCCAGACCTCGCGCACGGGCGCCAGATCCGGCTCGCGCTGGCATCGCAACAGCCACTGTTCGAGGTCGTGCCAATCGCCCAGCGCCGACTGGGCCGCCTTGAGCGGCGCCAGCAGCGAGCCGGGAATGCTGCAATCGTGCGGATAGGCCTCCAGCCCGTAGCGCACGCGCTTGATCCGCAGCCGTAGCGGGTGCCAGTGCTCGTAGGTGGTGTCCGCCAGCTCGGCGCGCAGGGTCTTCCATTGCCGGCGCAGGCGCTTGCGCACCCGGCCGTGCAAGCCATCCAGCACGGCATGCCGCTGGGCCGTACGCAACAGGGCCGGCCATACGTCCAGGCAAAGCTGCAGGCGGTGCAGCGGCTGGCTGGCGAGAACCGCCACGTAGCCGGACTCCAGCACCGGCCGGCGCACCGCCAGCGCATCCCGCAGCCCTTCGGCGGCGAGCGCCGGCAGCAGCACCTCCAGGTCGCGGATCGGCCCGCTGAGCCGCCCGATCTCGGCGGCGGCATGCTCCAGTTCCTCGACGCCGGGAACCCCGCGGATCGGCCGCAGCAGGCTGCGCAGACGGCGCAGGGCGATGCGCAGGTCGTGCAGTGCCTCGCCATCCGTGCGCGCCTCCAGGCGGGCGACCGCCGACATCAACGCCACCTGCTGGCCGATCACCTCGGCCAGCAGTTCATCGATGAACCCCGTCATGCCTTCTCCTCTCCCCGGCCATCCCGCGTGGGCGCACGCACCAGGCGCCAGGGCAGCGCCCGGCGCAATGCGCGCAGACGCAACCCTGGATCATCGGCACCGCCGTGTCCATAGCGTTGCGCTTCGAACGCGCCGACGAAGGCCGCGATGGCTGGCGCCTGCGCCGGCAGGACGCGGGCGGCGCGCTCGCCGTAGGAGCGTAGCCCTTCGCCGGGGGAACGGCGCAGGCCATGCATCTCCAGCAGGCGTTCGAAGCGGCGCAGTTGGCGGCTGCGTAGATCGCCACGGCCTTGCCAGGGCTTGAGCAGGAACAGCGCGAGCAGACCGACCGACAATATCGCCGCGGCACCGAGCAACAGGCCCAGTCGGGTCGGATCGAGCCCGCCGAACCAGCGCTGCAGGAAGGCGCCCTGCTGCTCACCCTGGTAGGCCAGGACCCAGCGTTGCCAGCCGTAGTTCAGGCTGTCCCAGGCCAGACGCATGTCGTTGAGCCAGGGCAGGCCACGGTAGCGCAACGGCGACAGCGGCGCGTCGGCGAGGTACTCGCTGTCTCCGGCCAGGGCCTGCTCCAGCCCCTGTTCGATCCGTTCGGGCGCCACCTGGTAGGTCGGGTCGACGCTCAGCCAGCCCTGCTCCGGCTGCCAATACTCGACCCAGGCGTGGGCGTCGAACTGATGCACCAGCAGGTAGTTGCCCGCCGGATTCAGCTCGCCGCCCTGGTAACCGGCCACCACTCGCGCAGGAATGCCCGCGGCGCGCAAGACGAAAGCCATCGCCCCGGCGTAATGCGCGCAGAAGCCGCTGCGCGTGTCGAACAGGAAATCGTCCACCCCGTCGGCGCCGGTCGCTGGCGGTTTCAGGGTGTAGGCGAAGGGCTCGTGGTTGAAGCGCTGCAACAGGGCCGCGACCAGTGCCTGCGGTTGCGCATGTGCCTGGCGCAGTTGCTCGGCCAGGGCGCGCGCGCGCGGATTGCCGTGCATCGGCAACTGCAGGTTGCGCCAGCGCATGCGCGGATCGATGCTGGACTCGCGCAGCGCCTGTGGCCAGGAACTGACTCGGTAGAACAGACGTTGCTCGACCGGCTGCCGTCGCTGCAGGTGGAAATCGCTCATCAGGCGCGTGTCGGTCTGGTCGGTCTGCGCCACGTCGAGGGCGAACAGCCAGGGCTGCGAACTGGGCTGCATGATCACGTCGTAGCGCAGCTCAGGGCCACGCTTCTGCCAGTGCAGAGCATCCTCGCCCGACCATTGCGGCGCCTGAGCCCAACGTCGTCCGTCGAAACGCTCCATGGTCAAGGCGCGCCAGTAGAGCTGCTCGCGCGGCGGCGGTGCGCCCTCGAAGCGGACCCGGAACGCCAGTTCGGCGGAGCGCCCAAGCTCGGCGATATCCCCTGGCGCCATGCTCTCCGAGAGTCCGGTGACCCCCTTGTTGCCGGGCATCGGCAACGACCACAGCGGCCCCAGGCGGGGGAAGAACAGGAACAGCAGGAGCATCAGCGGCAGCGCCTGCAGCAACAGCCCGCCGGCCAGCCGCAGGGTCGGCCAGGGCCGGCTGGCGAAAGCGCTCTGCTGC
>NZ_KV828512.1:363090-386067 GCF_001836405.1 Pseudomonas sp. HMSC057H01
AGGGCCGGCTGGCGAAAGCGCTCTGCTGCAAGCCGATCAGCGCCGCCAGCAACGCGGTCACCGGCAGCAGGCTGTACAGCGCGGCGAGGAAACCGTCGTCGAACAGGTAGCCCACCACCACTGCGAAGAAACCGAGGAACACCAGTACCAGCGCATCGCGGCGGGTCTTCATTTCCACCAGCTTGAGGATGAACGCGGCGATCAGCAGCACCGCCCCCGCGTCCAGGCCCACCAGGCTGCCGCGCGACAACCAGACCCCGGCCCCAGCGAGCAGCGCCAGGGCCAGCTTGACCCAGGCGCGCGGATAGCCGGCACGCATGCGGAAGACCTGCACCCGCCAGGCCGCGCAACCGAGCCACATGGCCGCGATCCACAGCGGCATGTAGGCCAGGTGCGGCAGGATCACCAGTACCTGCGCCACCAGCAGCCAGACCAGCGCGACCCGCGGAATCGCGTTCATCGCGCCGCTCCGAACAACGCCAGCGCGCGCAGGCAGGCCTCGCGCTGGGCCTCGCCGCTGGCCGGTTGCAGGCGCGTGCCGGGCAGCGCCAGGCCATAGGGCTGCTGCCGCGCGGAGAGTTCCAGGACTGCATGGCACAAACGGCCCAGGCGACTTTCGAGATCCCCGCCGAGGCGCTCGAATTCCAGCCACAGGTCTTCCCCGCCGAGCGCGGCGAAGTCCTTCACCAGCAGCCCCTGGCCACGGGAAAACGCCTTCCAGTGCAGGCGCCGCCGCGAGTCGCCCGGCTGGTAGGCGCGCAGTCCCTGGTAGTCGTCGACGCCCGTGCTCGCCAGCGCGCGCCCCTGGTCCTCGGCATCCTCCGCGCCCGGCGCGAGGAACGGCTCGCCGGCCAGCGGCCGAGGGTAGACCAGCGCCTGCTGGCGCAGGTCGACCCAGCTCCAGGCCACCAGCAGGCCGAGGGGAAAGCGACTCTCCACCCGCAGGCGCCCCGGCCGCAGCCAGCCGCGTCGCTCGGTCGGGTGGAACAGCAGCACCTCGGCAGCCGCGTCGCCTGCCAGGTCGGCGTATTCCAGCGGCCGCTCCGGCCAGCCGACGGCGATGGCCTGGCGCGCCCGCCGCGGGCTTTCCAGGCGCACCCGGAAACCGGCGCGCTCGCCGGCGAACACCGGGTCCGCTCCCAACGCGGTGAGGCGCAGGCCGGCAAGGTTGCGATAGGTATGGAGGATGGTCACCACGCCCAGGGACAGCAGCAGGAAGGTCAACCCGTAGGCCAGGCTGTTCTGGTAGTTGATCGCCGCCAGCAGCATCACCAGCAGCGCCAGACCAAAAGCGCCGCCCTGGCGGGTCGGCAGGATGAATACGCGGCGCTGGTTCAGCTCGACGCTGCTCGCCGGCGGTATCCGCCGGTTCAGCCAGCGCTGCCAGCGCGGCCAGTTGCGCAGGCGCATCAGAGCGCCGGGACTTCGCGCAGCAGCCATTGCACCAGCGCGCCGCCACCGTGCCCGGTGGGGTCCGCCTGGTCGCGCAGGCGATGCCCGGCGACCGCCGGCAACACCGCCTGGACGTCTTCCGGAATCACATAGTCGCGTCCCGCCAGCAGCGCCCAGGCACGCGCCGCGGCGAGCAACGCCAGGCTACCGCGCGGCGACAGGCCGAGGGCGAAGGCCGGCTGCGTGCGGGTCGCTTCGACCAGGCGCAGCACGTAGTCCACCAGCGCATCGCTGGCGCGGACCTTCGGCACTTCGGCCTGGAAAGCGGCCAGCGCCGCGTGGTCGAGCAAGGGCTCCAGGCGCGGCAGCAGATCGCGCCGGGCTTCGCCGAGCAGCAGCGAACGTTCCGCCGCGCGTCCGGGGTAGCCCAGCGACAGGCGCATCAGGAAGCGATCCAGCTGCGATTCCGGCAGGGAGAAGGTGCCGCCCTGGCTGGCCGGGTTCTGCGTGGCGATGACGAAGAACGGTTCCGGCAAGGGCCGGGTGGCGCCCTCGATGGTCACCTGGCCTTCTTCCATCGCCTCGAGCAAGGCGCTCTGGCTTTTCGGCGTGGCGCGGTTGATCTCGTCGGCGAGCACCAGCTCGGCGAAGATCGGCCCGGGATGGAAGACGAATTGTCCGCTGTCCTTGTCGAACACCGAGGTACCGAGGATATCGCCCGGCAGCAGGTCCGAGGTGAACTGGATGCGCTGGAAACTGAGCCCGAGCACCCGCGCCAGGGCATGGCTGAGGGTGGTCTTGCCCATCCCCGGCAGGTCTTCGATCAACAGGTGCCCACGGGCCAGCAGGCAGGCCAGGGCCAGGCGCACCTGGCGGTCCTTGCCCAGGAGAATCTCATCGACCGCCTTCAGGCAGGCTTCCAGGGTGTTCAGCATCCCGACCTCGCGTTTCCGGGGAAAACAGCGATCCTACTGGCCTGGGGCCAGCCGGCAAGGCACTTGCAATTTTTCCTCACGAAACTGTGAAACCGTTGCCACCGGTACTTGCCGGAGTGCCCGCTACAAGCCTAGACGCTGGGGAGGGACAGGCGCCCCCCTGGGCGCCGGCGCGTATGATGCCTGCGCCATGTCCGGCTCGACACGACGCGCGACGGTCGCCGACGGCAGGCGTGGGGGAAGCCGCCTCAGCCCAGTTCGGCGACGATCGCCGCCAGCGCCTTGGCCGGGTCGGCGGCCTGGCTGATCGGCCGGCCGATCACCAGGTAGTCGGAGCCGGCGTCCAGGGCCTGGCGCGGGGTGAGGATACGCCGCTGGTCGTCCTGGGCGCTGCCGGCCGGGCGGATGCCCGGCGTGACCAGTTGCAGGCCCGGATGGGCAGCCTTCAGCGCCGGCGCTTCCTGGGCCGAGCAGACCAGGCCGTCCATGCCGGCCTTCTGCGCCAGGGCGGCGAGGCGCAGTACCTGCTCCTGGGGCTCGATGTCGAGGCCGATGCCCGCCAGGTCCTCGCGCTCCATGCTGGTCAGCACGGTCACGCCGATGAGCAACGGCCTGGGTCCGCTGAAGGCCTCCAGCGTCTCGCGGCAGGCGGCCATCATGCGCAGGCCGCCGGAGCAGTGCACGTTGACCATCCACACGCCCATCTCGGCGGCGGCCTTCACCGCCATCGCCGTGGTGTTCGGGATGTCATGGAATTTCAGGTCGAGGAACACCTCGAAGCCCTTGCCGCGCAAGGTCTCGACTATACCCGCGGCACAACTGGTGAAGAGTTCCTTGCCGACCTTCACCCGGCACAGTTTCGGGTCCAGCTGATCGGCCAGCGCCAGGGCGGCCTCACGGGTGGGGAAATCCAGGGCGACGATGATGGGGGACTGGCAGGCGGACATGGGCTCTCTCGCGGCGAATCGAAAACGGCGCGCATTGTCGCAGAATCCGGCCGTTTGCCGTAGCCCGGAACGCGCCGGGGAGATGAACGTCGTGGACTAGAGGCGGGCGCGGAGCAGTTGCTCCAGCCAGTCGACGAATGCCCTGACCCGCCGCGACAGATGCCGCCGGTGCGGATACAGGGCGTACGCCGGCATCGCTTCGGCCCGCCAATGCGGCAGCACCTCGCACAGCTCGCCGCGTTGGAGGTGCTCGCGCACGTCGTAGGCAGGGATCTGGATCAGGCCCAGCCCGGACAGGCAGCAGGCGATGTAGCTCTCCGCGTTGTTCACCGTGACCCGGCTGCGCAACGCGCGGGTCAGGGTGCGCCCATCCTCGCGGTACTCCCAGGGCAACACCCGGCCGCTGCTGGGCGAGGCATAGTTGACCGCCCAGTGCCGGTCGAGGTCGGCCGGCGTCCGTGGCTCGCCATGCTCTTCCAGGTAGGCGGGACTGGCGCAATTGATCAGTTGCATCTCGCCGAGGCGTCGCGCCACCAGGCTGCTGTTGCCCAACTGGCCGACCCGCAGGACGCAGTCGACGCCCTCCTGCACCAGGTCCACCGAACGGTCGCTGGAGCCCAGTTCCAGTTCGATGTCCGGATGCTGGCGGAAGAATTCCGGCAGCGCCGGGGCGATCAGCAGTCGCGCCACCCGGCTCGGCACGTCGACCTTGAGCCGGCCGCTGGCGCGGCTGCCGTCGCGGAACAGGCTCTCCAGCTCTTCCATGTCTTCCAGCAGGTGACGGCAACGCTCCAGCACCACGCTACCGTCGTGGGTCAGCTGGACCTGCCGGGTGGTGCGATGCAACAGCCGGCTGCCGAGTTGCGCTTCGAGCTGCTGGACCGCCGCCGAGACCGTCGCCCGCGGCATGTCCAGCAGGTCCGCGGCCTTGGTGAAGCTGCCGGTTTCGGCAACGCGCAGGAACACGCGCATGCTGTCCAGACGATCCATGGGCAGGCCCCTTCTCTCTATTCGGGATGGCTGGACAGTCTATCCATGCCACCCACGTTTATCCAAAGAACCCGGACCAATAGCCTGGAGTCCCTACTCTACTTCCTGGATCCGCAGATGCCCCATGCAGCGCTTTTGCCTTCTCCCAGCGCGTCCCCGCTGCCGGAAGTGGTCGGTTTCTGGCGCGATGCCGGCCCTACCCTCTGGTTCGCCAGGAACGCCGATTTCGACCGGCGCTTCCGCGAGCGCTTCGCCCATCTCTACGAGCTTGCCTGCGCCAACGCGCTGCGCCCGGCTGCCGGTGAAGCCGAGGACCATCTCGGCCTGCTGTTGCTGCTCGACCAGTACCCGCGCAACGCCTTCCGCGGCACCCCGCGCATGTACGCCAGCGACGCCCGAGCGCGGCGCTGGGCGGAGCGGGCACTGGGACAAGGCCTCGACCGCCAGGTCGAGGACGCGCTGCGGCTGTTCTTCTACCTGCCGTTCGCCCATGCCGAGAACCTTGCCGACCAGGATCGCTCGGTAGCGCTGAACCACGGACTCGGCCAGCCCTTCCTCGCCCACGCTCGTGAGCATCGCGAGATCATCCGCCGCTTCGGGCGCTTTCCCCATCGCAATCCGATCCTCGGTCGCCCGTCCAGCGCCGAGGAACTCGCCTTCCTCGCCGCCGGCGGCTTCGCCGGCTGAACCGGGGCTCAGCCGGCCCTCCCTAGATAGGCAGGTCGCGATCCAGCAAGCGGTCCAGCAACCAGTTGGCCGCCGGTCCCAACGGCCGCTGCCGCGACCAGACCACATCCACCGCCTGGCTGCGCGGCCAGCCGGACACCGGCAACTCCTTTAGCCGCCCGTTGGCGTAGCCGCTGACCAGCCAGCGCGGCAGCTCGGCCCAACCGAAGCCGTGGGTGGCCATTTCCAGCAGCAACAGGTAGTTGGGCGCCGACCAGCAGCGCCCGCCGCTGGACGGCAGGCCGTCGTTGATCGCCGCGCCGGTCTCGCTATAGGTGTTCAGGCGCAGCAGACGCCATTCGGAAAGGTCGCGCTCGCTGACCCGCTCCAGGCCCGCCAGCGGATGGTCGACGGCGGCGAACAGGCCGAACTCGGCACGCTCGGCGACCGCCGCCACGCCCAGCTCCGGCGGGTAGTGCGGCTGCGCGGCGAGCAGGCCGAGGGTGACGCGGCCGCGGCTGACCTGGGCGATCACGTCCTGGTCCTCGGCGATCAGGCATTCGAACTCCAGCTCAGGGTAACGCTCGTCCAGTTCGGCCAGGCGCGCCTCGTAGCGCGCCGAATGGTAGGTGTCGGATAGCGCCAGGGTCACCCGTGGCTCCGAGCCGCCGGCGAGCAGCGCGGCGACCCGGCGCAGGCGGTCGGATGCACCGAGGACCTCCTCGACCCGTCCCAGCAGCGTGCGCCCGGCCTCGGTCAGTTGCGGCTGGCGGCCACTGCGGTCGAAGAGTTCCAGGCCGAGGTCGATCTCCAGCCGGGCAATGGCCTCGCTGACGGTCGACTGGCTCTTGCCCAGCTTGCGCGCGGCGGCGCTGAAGGAGCCGAGGGAAACGGCCTGGACGAAGGCCTCGAGGGATTCGGGCGACAAATGCATATCGGTTTTTCCGATGGTATCCAACTTAACCCTATCCCAAAGACCGATGACAATACAGCCCGACTTCAACGACGAACCGGGAGCGTTCGCCATGACCCACACCCACACCGCCCTCGACAAGACTCTCAAGGAGCGGGTCTTCCACGCCCTGGCCTTCGAGGGCCTGGCCGTCCTCCTCACCGCGCCGGTGCTGTCGCTGGTGATGAACAAGCCCCTGGCGCACATGGGTGCGCTGACGCTGATGTTCTCCACCGTGGCGATGCTCTGGAACATGCTTTTCAACAGCCTCTTCGACCGCGCCCAGCGGCGCATGGGCTTCCAGCGCACCCTGCAGGTCCGGGTGCTGCATGCGATGCTCTTCGAGCTGGGGCTGATCGTGGTGCTGGTACCGCTGGCCGCCTGGTGGCTGTCGATCGGACTGGTCGAGGCGTTCCTCCTCGACATGGGCCTGATCCTGTTCTTCCTGCCCTACACCATGGCCTTCAACTGGAGCTACGACGTACTCCGCGCACGCCTGGTGGAAAGCCGCCAGACCAAGGCCGCCGGTTGCGACGCCGGCTAGGCCGGCGTTCAGGCCGTCAGCCGCTCGCGCAGGCGGCCGAGCATGCCGAGCAGGCTGCCGACCCGTTCCTTCTCGCGCTCGTCGCGCGGCACCTCGGCCAGCCGGTCGACCTCCGGCAGGCTTCGCCCGCGCCACAACAAGGCCTGCTCGGCGGCCGCCTTCAGGCCTTTCTCGAACAATCCCCTGCGGATCGGCTTGGGCAGGTAGCGGAATATCTGCGCCTGGTTGATCAGCTCGAGCAGGGCCTGGGTGTCGCGGAACGGCGTAACCACCAGGCTGAGCAGGCGCGGATGGGCCTGGGCCAGGGATTTCAGCAGCGGCGCGGTATGCTCCCCGGCCAGCTTCAGGTCGCTGACCAGCACCTCCACCGGTTCGGTGTTCAGCCATACCAGCGCCTCGGCCAGGTTGCGCGCGCGCAGCAGGCGATGCCCGCCGGCATGGCAGAAGGCACCGACGCAGTCCAAGGTTTCCGGGTCGTCGTCGAGCAGCAGCACGCTCAGCGGCGCCGCCAGCGTGGCCGCGGGCGGTGCCGGCAGGCCCTGGCGGCTGGCGATCTCCGCCGCCTGGCGCAGGGTGAAGGCCATTTCCTGGGGATTCCAGGGCTTGGTCAGGTAGCGAAAGATGCCGCCGTCGTTGAGCGCGTCGACGGCGGCATCGAGGTCGGAATAGCCGGTGAGGAGAATCCGCAGGGTCTCCGGATAGCGCTCGCGAGCCTGCGCCAGCAGTTCGGCGCCGCTCATCTGCGGCATGCGCTGGTCGCTGACCAGCACCTGTATCCGTTCCGTCTTCAGGCGCTCCAGGGCGCGCCGCGGGTCGCTCTCGGTGAGCACCTCGTAATGGCGACGGAACTGCATGGCCAGGCTGCGCAGGATGCGCTCCTCGTCATCGACGAAGAGGATGCGGACGGGAGATGGGCTCATGTCAGGCGCTCCGTTTCAGTTCGCGGGCCTGCTCTCGCGGCAGGCTGATGAGGAAGCGGGTTCCGCGGCCCGGTTCGGAGGCCACGCGGATGGTCCCGCCATGTTGCTGGATGATCTTGTAGCTGATCGACAGGCCGAGCCCGGTGCCCTGCCCCACCGGCTTGGTGGTGAAGAACGGGTCGAAGATCCGCCCGAGGACCTCGGCGGGCATGCCCTTGCCGTTGTCCTGCACGGAGAGGAACACCTGGCGCTCGTCGGCCCAGCTCTTCAGCAGGATGCGGCCGAAACGCTCCATGGCCTGCGCGGCGTTGGTCAGCAGGTTCAGCAGCACCTGGTTGATCTGCGACGGCGCGCAGGCGATAAGCGGCAGCTCGCCGAGCTGGCTGCTGATCTCGGCCTTGTCCTTGATGGCGGTGCGGGCGATCAGCAAGGCGTTGCGCACGCAGTCGTTGAGGTCGACCTCCTCGCTGAAGGCGCGGTCCAGGCGGGCGAAGTCCTTGAGCCCGGAAACCAGCTCGCCGATCTGGCCGAGGCCGTAGCGGGTATCGACGAACAACTGCCGCAGGTCCTCGCGCAACTGTTCGACGGCGGCCTCGCGGCGTACCGCGTCGGCCGCCTGCAGCGCCTGCGCCAGGCGCGCTTCGTCGCACTGCGGGTCGCCCAGGCAGTCGACCAGCGCCGCCTGGGCATCGGCCAGGCGCAACAAGGGATCGCTCAGCTCCTCCAGCAGCGCCAGGTTGTTGCCGACGTAGCCGAGCGGCGTGTTCAGCTCGTGTGCGACCCCGGCCACCATCTGCCCGAGCGAAGCCATCTTTTCCGACTGCACCAGTTGCGCCTGGGACTCCTTGAGGTCCACCAGCGCCTTGCGCAGCACCCGGTTGCGCTGGGCGATGCGCGCCTCCATGGCCTTCAGCAGGTCGAGCACGGTGCCCAGGCCACGGTAGCGGCCCTCTTCGTCGACCAGGGCGAAGTCCTCGGTGATCGGATACTGCAGGCGACCGGTGACCTGCTGCGCCGCCTCTTCCAGGCTGGCGCCGAGGGAGACGCTGAGGGGCGCCCGGTTCATGACGTCGCGCACCGGATGGCGGCCCCAGAGGTCGCGGCCGAAACGCTGCATGAAGATGTCCTGGAGGGTGTAGCGGCTGACCAGGCCGAGGACCCGGCGCTCGTCGTCGACCACCGGCAGCGAGAGGAAGGCACGGTGCTCCGGCATCAGCAGGCGGTCGGCGACGTCGCTGATGCTCATCGCCGGAGTCAGGGGTTCCACCGGGCGCAACAGACGGGACAACGCGCTCGGAGACATCGGCAACCTCTCGCTGGCAGGCCCGGACGGGGCAATGAAGGGATACCCGCCAGTTAAGCAATGTCAGATTGCCAACATGTGACAGGCATCACGCCGGCCAGGCTCAGCGCTTTCTCCGCCCGCAACTTCCGAGCGCCGCCGGGAGTCTCAACCACAGGACCTCGCGCCGGAACGTTGCCTGACAGAAAGGCAAACCCGGCGTATGGTGAACATTCATATCGATGAGGGAGAACAACATGCCCTGGTACGCCTGGTTGATCATCGTCCTCGCCCTGGGCTCCATCGTCGGCGGACTCCTGCTGCTGCGCGACTCGGCGAAGAAGCTGCCGTTGAGCGAGGAACAGCTCAAACGCATCCATGAACGCAACGCCGAGCTGGACGCGCAGGAGGCGAAGGACCGCTGAACCTATTGGCCTGCCGGCGGGTCACTAGGTCTCGTAGGAAAACCCCGGCGGGCGAAAAACCGGCGAGGCGAAGACTCGCGTGGCGGAGTCATGCGGGCCGCGCATGGTTTTTCCTGCGCAACCTGGGGTTCGTTCCCCGTGTGTTTCCCTCTGGCAGAAGGTCCGTTCCTTGCGCTTTTCCCATCCGCGGGTCGAAATGCCTTTAGAATCCCTCCTTTAAACGGGAGGCTGCATGCTCGGGCGTCTGATACCGCTTCTACCCATTCTGTTCCTGCTCGGGGGCTTCTTCACCGGGCACATCGCGCTGCTGACGGCGGTCATCGTCCTGCTCTACATCATCTGGGTGACCTACGCCGAACGCTGGCTGCCGACCCTGCTCTGGTGGCCGGTGAGCCTCGCCGCCAGCGCCCTGATCGCCATCCACTACCTGCCCGGCTTCATTCCCCTGCGCCTGTTCCCCTGGGACCTGGCCAGCGCCAGCCCGCCGATCCAGATGATCTGGCTGCCCTGGGACAAGGCCCTGGTCGCCCTTACCCTGCTCGCCTGGTGGCTGCGCCGGCCGAAGCAGCCGCTGGTGTCGCTGGATATCACCGCGCTGGCCTTCTGCCTGACCTTCTTCGTGGTGCCGCTGCTGTCGATCATGACCAATGCCGCGAGCTGGCAGCCGAAGTGGCCGGATGCCTTCTGGTGGTGGCTGGTACTGAACGTCGGGGTGGTCTCCCTGGCCGAGGAGGCGTTCTTCCGCGGCCTGCTGCAAAGCCAGTTGATCCGCTGGTTCGGCGCCTGGCCGGGAATCATCGTCGCGACCCTCGCCTACGCCGCGCTGCACCTGCTGGTGAACCCGGTGTACGCGCTGCTGGCCGGGATCGCCGGGCTGGGCTACGGCATGGTCCTGCACTTCAGCGGGCGGCTGTCCCTGGCGGTGCTGCTGCACGCTTCGATCAACACCCTGCACTTCCTCCTGCTGAGCTACCCGTTCCGCCTGATCTCCGAGTGATCAGGCGTTCTTGATCACCAGCGCCAGGGCCTCCTCGGCGAGCTGGTCGAGACTCATCGGTCCTTCCGGACGGAACCAGGTGGTGGTCCAGGACAGCGCGCCGGTGAGGAAGCGCCGCAGGATGAACGGATCGCCCTGGCAGTAGCCGGCCAGCCGCGCCTCCCCCAGCACGTCGAGCCACATCTGCTCGTAGATGTCGCGCAGGCCGAGGATGTACGCCTGGCCTTCGGCGGACAGCGAGCGCCACTCGTAGACCAGCACCGCCATCGCCTCGCCGGTGCCGCCCATGATCGATTGCAGCTCGCAGCGGATCAGTCCCAGCACCCGCTCGCGCAGGTCCTCGGCGTCGGCCAGGGCGGCGCGCATCAGGGCGGTGTTGTAGAGGATGGTCTCTTCCATCACCGAGCGCAGGATCTCGTCCTTGCTCTTGAAGTGATGGAAGATGCTGCCCGACTGGATGCCCACCGCGCTGGCCAGGTCGCGCACCGTGGTGCGTTCGTAGCCTTTGCTGCGGAACAGGTGGGCGGCAGTCTGCAGCAGCTTGCCGCGGGCGCTTTCCGGATCGGTGAGCTGTCCGGTAGCCACCAGCTCCAGCATCACTTCCCGGGCTTTCTGATCGTCCAACGCTGAGTACCCCTTTTCCGGATCGTCGGCGGCTCGGTGCCGCTCATCCGCGCGCCCGGCCGCTCCGTATTTGCCGACCGGCCTCGGGATTGCCCCGCAAGTGCTTGTCGGCATTCATGAAATGTATGCCTGCGAAGACGACCGAGCAAGCGCTTGGGTAACAGCCGAGAACGAATTTGTTTCTACCCTCTTCTCAACCAAGCGCTTGCTTGGTAATGTCGCCCCACACTTCCGCCGTCACGGGTCAAGAACAATGCAAAAGACCGTACGCATCGGCTGCGCCTCGGCCTTCTGGGGCGACACCTGCACCGCGGCCGCCCAGCTGGTGCGCGGCGCGCCGCTGGACTACCTGGTGTTCGACTACCTGGCCGAGATCACCATGTCGATCATGGCCGGCGCCCGCCTGAAACAGCCGGACGCCGGCTACGCCACCGATTTCGTCGAGGTCCTCGCACCGCTGCTGGGCGAGATAGCCGAGAAGAAGATCCGCGTCATCAGCAACGCTGGCGGGATCAATCCGCAGGCCTGTGCCGCCACCCTCGCCGCGGCCTGCGAGAAGGCCGGGGTGCAGTTGAAGATCGCCGTGCTCCATGGCGACAACCTGCAAGCGCGCCAGGCCGAACTGGCCAAGTCCGGCATCCGCGAGATGTTCAGCGACGCGCCTTTCCCGCCGATGTGCGTCTCGCTCAACGCCTACCTCGGCGCGCCGGGCATCGTCGAGGCCCTGCGCCTGGGCGCGGACATCGTGATCACCGGCCGGGTGGTCGACAGCGCGGTGGTCAGCGCCGCCCTGGTGCACGAGTTCGGCTGGGCCTGGGACGACTACGACCGACTGGCCCAGGCCGCCCTCGCCGGGCACATCGTCGAATGCGGCGCGCAATGCACCGGCGGCAATTTCACCGACTGGGAGCAGGTGCCGGACTACGAGCACATCGGCTTCCCCATCGTCGAGGTCGAGGCCGACGGGCGCTTCGTAGTGACCAAGGCGCCCGGCACCGGTGGCCTGGTCAGCGAACTGAGCGTCGGCGAACAGATGCTCTACGAGATCGGCGACCCACGCGCCTACCTGCTGCCCGACGTGGTCTGCGACTTCACCGAGGTGCGCCTGCGCCAGGCCGGTCCCGACCGGGTCGCGGTGGAAGGCGCGCGCGGCCTGCCGCCCACCGACCGGTACAAGGTCAGCGCCACCTATCCGGACGGTTTCCGCTGCACCGCCAGTTGCCTGATCGCCGGCATCGATGCGCTGAAGAAGGCCGAGCGGGTCAGCCAGGCGATCATCGCCAGGACCGAGGAAATCTTCGCCGAGCGCGGCTGGGAGCCCTACCGCGAGGTCAATGTCGAACTGCTCGGCAGCGAAGCCACCTATGGTCCCCATGGGCGACGGCAGGACAGCCGCGAAGTGGTGGTCAAGCTGGCCGTCCGGCATCCGCGCAAGGAAGCCCTGGTGCTGTTCTCCCGCGAGATCGCCCAGGCCGCCACCGGGATGGCGCCCGGCCTGACCGGCATCGTCGGCGGCCGGCCGACGGTGTATCCGGTGATCCGCCTGTTCTCTTTCCTGATCGACAAGGCGCAATGCGCGTTGAGCGTGGAGATCGACGGCCAGCGCCATCCGCTGGAACTGCCGGTCCTCGAAGCCTTCGACCCGGCACGATTGGCCGAGGCGCGCCAGCCGCCACGCCCGGAGCAGCCCGCCAGCGCCAGCGTGCCGCTGGTGAAGCTGGCGGTGGCACGCTCCGGCGACAAGGGCAACCACAGCAACATCGGGGTCATGGCGCGGCGTCCGGAGTACCTGCCGTGGATCGCCGAGGCGCTGGAGGAAGGCGCGGTGGTGGACTGGATGCAGCATGTGCTCGACCCGCAGACCGGCCGGGTCGGCCGCTGGTACCTGCCGGGCAGCCACAGCCTGAACTTCCTGCTGGAGAACGCCCTCGGCGGCGGCGGCGTCGCCAGCCTGCGCATCGACCCGCAGGGCAAGGCCTTCGCCCAGCAGTTGCTGGAGTTCCCGGTGGCGGTGCCGCAGGCGCTCGCCGACGCGCTGGAAACGCAGGGCAGATAACCACGACCAGGAACGACGAATGCGGCGTTCCGCTGCAACCACCCCACGGGATTCATCGGAGTCACCAGAACAATGAGCTACGACTCGATCTTCCGACCTGGCCTGTTCGACGGCCAGACCATCATCGTCACCGGCGGCGGCAGTGGCATCGGCCGCTGCACCGCCCATGAGCTGGCGGCCCTCGGCGCCCACGTGGTGCTGGTCGGACGCAAGGCGGAAAAGCTGGAGAAGACCGCCGGCGAGATCGTCGAGGACGGCGGCAGCGTCAGCTGGCACGCCTGCGACATCCGCGAGGAGGAAGCGGTGAAGACGCTGGTGGCGAATATCCTGGCCGAACGCGGGACCATCCATCACCTGGTCAACAACGCCGGCGGCCAGTATCCCTCGCCCCTCGCCTCGATCAGCCAGAAGGGCTTCGAGACCGTGCTCCGCACCAACCTGGTCGGCGGCTTCCTGGTCGCCCGCGAAGTGTTCAACCAGTCGATGAGCAAGACCGGCGGCAGCATCGTCAACATGCTCGCCGACATGTGGGGCGGCATGCCCGGCATGGGTCACTCCGGCGCCGCACGCTCCGGCATGGAGAATTTCACCAGGACCGCCGCCGTCGAGTGGGGCCATGCCGGCGTGCGGGTCAACGCGGTGGCGCCGGGCTGGATCGCGTCCAGCGGCATGGATACCTACGAAGGCGCGTTCAAGGCGGTGATCCCGACCCTGCGCGAGCACGTGCCGCTCAAGCGCATCGGCAGCGAGTCGGAAGTCGCCGCCGCCATCGTCTTCCTGCTCTCCCCCGGCGCCGCCTTCGTCAGCGGCAACACGATCCGCATCGACGGCGCCGCCAGCCAGGGCAGCCGCGCCTTCCCGCTATTCAAGGGCAAGCCGGGACAGAGCCGCGCGTACAACGGCTTCCACCGCGCCTACCTGCCCGACGTGCTGAAGGACCAGGAGGACTGACATGCCCGCGATCCAGTCGGAACTCGACGTCAACGGCGAGGACTTCGCCCGTAACCGCGAGGCCATGCTCGCCGCCGTGGCCGGCTTCCGCGAATTGGAGCAGAAGGTCCTGGACAAGGCCGCCGAGGCCAGGCCGAAGTTCGAGAAACGCGGACAACTGCTGCCGCGCGAACGCCTGGCGTTGCTGCTCGATCCGGGCGCGCCGTTCCTCGAACTGTCCTCGCTGGCCGGCTACAAGCTGCACGACGACAAGGACGGCACCCAGGCCGGCGGCGGGATCATCGCCGGGATCGGCTACATCGCCGGGGTGCGCTGCCTGGTCAGTGCCAGCAACAGCGCGATCAAGGGCGGCACCATCTCCCCGACCGGGCTGAAGAAGACCCTGCGCCTGCAGCAGATCGCCATGGAGAACAAGCTGCCGGTGGTGACCCTCACCGAAAGCGGCGGCGCCAACCTCAACTATGCGGCGGAGATCTTCGTCGAAGGTGCGCGCGGCTTCGCCAACCAGGCGCGGATCTCCGCCATGGGCATTCCCCAGGTCACCGTGGTGCATGGTTCCAGCACCGCCGGCGGTGCCTACCAGCCGGGGCTGTCGGACTACGTGGTGGTGGTGCGCGGCAAGGCCAAGATGTTCCTCGCCGGGCCGCCGTTGCTCAAGGCCGCCACCGGCGAGATCGCCAGCGACGAGGAACTCGGCGGAGCCGAACTGCACGCGCAGGTCGCCGGCACCGCGGAATACCTGGCGGAAAACGACGCCGACGGCGTGCGCCTGGCCCGCGAGATCGTCGGCATGTTGCCGTGGAACGCACAACTGCCGGCGCGCCCGGCGCGTTCCTGGCGCGAACCGCTGTACCCGGTGGAGGAGCTGCTCGGGGTGGTTCCGGCCGACCCGAAGAAGCCCTACGACGTCCGCGAGATCGTCGCGCGCATCGCCGACGGCTCCGAGTTCCTCGACTTCAAGAACGAGTTCGACGGCCAGACCATCTGCGGCCACCTGCGCATCGAGGGCCACGCCTGCGGCCTGATCGGCAACAACGGACCGATCACCCCGCAGGGCGCGGCCAAGGCGGCGCAGTTCATCCAACTCTGCGAACAGAGCAACACGCCGCTGCTGTTCCTGCACAACACCACCGGCTTCATGGTCGGCACCGAGTCGGAGCGCCAGGGCGTGATCAAGCACGGCTCGAAGATGATCCAGGCGGTGGCCAACGCCCGCGTGCCCAAGCTGACCCTGGTGGTCGGCGGCTCCTACGGCGCCGGCAACTACGCGATGTGCGGACGCGGCCTCGACCCGCGCTTCATCTTCGCCTGGCCGAACAGTCGCACCGCGGTGATGGGCGGCGCCCAGGCCGGCAAGGTGCTGCGCATCGTCACCGAGGAGAAACACGCCAAGGAAGGCAAGGAAGCCGACCCGAAGATGCTCGACATGCTGGAAACCGTCACCGCGCAGAAGCTCGACAGCCAGTCCACCGCGCTTTACGGCACCGCCAGCCTGTGGGACGACGGCCTGGTCGACCCGCGCGACAGCCGCAGGCTGCTCGGCTACCTGCTGGATATCTGCGCGGAAGCCGAGGCGCGGCCGCTGAAGGGCAACAGCTTCGGGGTCGCGAGGTTCTGACTGCAACAGGCGAGCCGGCGACAGCCCCTCTCCCCGCTCTCCCTGAAGGAAGAGGGTTGGGAAAGAGCAAGCGGATCCTGCCGGAAAACAATGATGCCCAGGAGGAAAGACAACCCATGATCTTCACCCAGGAACACGAGGAACTCCGCCGCACCGTTCGCAGCTTCGTCGAGCGGGAAATCAACCCCAACGTCGACCAGTGGGAAAAGGACGGCCGCTTCCCGATCCACGAGATCTTCCGCAAGGCCGGCGAACTCGGCCTGCTGGGCATCTCCAAGCCGGAGAAGTTCGGCGGCATGGGCCTGGACTACAGCTACTCGATCGTCGCCGCCGAGGAATTCGGCAGCATCACCTGCGGCGGCATCCCGATGGCCATCGGCGTGCAGACCGACATGTGCACCCCGGCCCTGGCCCGCTTCGGTTCCGACGAGTTGCGCGAGGAGTTCCTCCGCCCGGCCATCGCCGGCGAGATGGTCGGCTGCATCGGCGTCTCCGAGGTCGGCGCCGGCTCCGACGTCGCCGGCCTGAAGACCACCGCGCGCAAGGACGGCGACGACTATGTGATCAACGGCAGCAAGATGTGGATCACCAACTCGCCGTCGGCCGACTTCATGTGCCTGCTCGCCAATACCTCCGACGACAAGCCGCACGTCAACAAGTCGTTGATCGTGGTCCCGATGAAGACCCCGGGCATTACCCTCAGTCCGCACCTGGACAAGCTCGGCATGCGCAGTTCGGAGACCGCCCAGGTGTTCTTCGATAACGTCCGCGTACCGCAGCGCAACCGCATCGGCGCGGAAGGTGCCGGCTTCATGATGCAGATGCTGCAGTTCCAGGAAGAACGGCTGTTCGGCGCGGCCAACATGATCAAGGGCCTGGAGCACTGCATCGACGTCACCATCGAGTATTGCAAGGAGCGCAGGACCTTCGGCCAGCCGCTGATCGACAACCAGGTCATCCACTTCCGCATGGCCGAGATGATGACCGAGGTCGAGGCGCTGCGCGCCCTGGTCTACCAGGCCACGGAGCTGTACGTGAAAGGCAGGGACGTGACGCGCCTGGCTTCCATGGCCAAGCTCAAGGCCGGCCGCCTCGGCCGCGAGGTCAGCGACGCCTGCCTGCAGTACTGGGGCGGCATGGGCTTCATGTGGGACAACCCGGTCTCCCGCGCCTACCGCGACACCCGCCTGGTATCCATCGGCGGCGGTGCCGACGAGATCATGCTCGGCATCATCTGCAAGCTGATGGGCATCCTGCCGGGCAAGAAGAAAGGCTGACGTTCCAGGAGGAAACCGGCATGAGCCTGCCGCATTGCGAGACCCTGCTGCTGGAACCCGTCGAGGGCGTCCTGCGGATCACCCTGAACCGCCCGCAAAGCCGCAACGCCATGAGCCTGGCGATGGTCGGCGAACTGCGCGCGGTGCTCGCCGCCGTGCGCGACGACCGTAGCGTGCGGGCGCTGGTGCTGCGCGGCGCCGGCGGGCACTTCTGCGCCGGCGGCGACATCAAGGACATGGCCGGTGCCCGCGCCGCCGGGGCGGAAGCCTACCGCACGCTGAACCGCGCCTTCGGCAGCCTGCTGGAGGAAGCCCAGGCCGCCCCGCAACTGCTGGTGGCGCTGGTGGAAGGCGCGGTGCTCGGCGGCGGTTTCGGCCTGGCCTGCGTGTCGGACGTAGCGATCGCCGCCGCCGATGCGCAGTTCGGCCTGCCGGAAACCAGCCTCGGCATTCTCCCGGCGCAGATCGCGCCTTTCGTGGTCCGCCGCATCGGCCTGACCCAGGCCCGCCGCCTGGCCCTCACCGCCGCCCGCTTCGACGGCCGCGAGGCGCTGCGCCTGGGCCTGGTGCATTTCTGCGAGGCCGACGCCGATGCCCTCGAACAGCGCCTGGAGGAAACCCTCGAGCAACTGCGCCGCTGCGCGCCGAACGCCAACGCCGCCACCAAGGCCCTGCTGCTGGCCAGCGAAAGCGGCGAACTCGGCGCCCTGCTGGACGATGCGGCGCGCCAGTTCGCCGAAGCGGTGGGCGGCGCCGAAGGCAGCGAAGGCACCCTGGCCTTCGTACAGAAACGCAAGCCGGTCTGGGCCCAGTGAGCCACGACCGCGAAACAGGGCAACAGCCTCCAGGAGCCGAACGACATGCCCAGCTTCAACAAGATCCTCGTCGCCAACCGCGGTGAAATCGCCTGCCGGGTGCTGCGCACCGCCCATGAACTGGGCTACCGCAGCGTCGCCGTGTACAGCGAGGCGGACGCCGACGCCCGCCATGTGCAACTGGCCGACGAGGCCGTGTGCATCGGCCCGGCAGCGGTGGCGCAGTCCTACCTGAACCTCGAGGCGATCCTCGACGCCGCCCGTCGCAGCGGCGCCGAGGCGATCCACCCCGGCTACGGCTTCCTCTCCGAGAACGCCGAGTTCGCCCGTGCCTGCGAAGCCGCCGGGATCGTCTTCATCGGCCCGGATGCGGAAGCCATCCACCTGATGGGCAGCAAGCGCCTGTCGAAGATCGCCATGCTCGCCGCCGGGGTGCCGTGCATCCCCGGCTACGAAGGCGCCGAACAGGACGACGCGACCCTGCGGCGCGAGGCCGAACGCATCGGCTACCCGCTGATGATCAAGGCCAGCGCCGGCGGCGGCGGCCGCGGCATGCGCCTGGTGGAGGAACCCGGCCAACTGCTGGAACAGTTGCGCACTGCGCGCTCGGAAGCGCTGGGCGCCTTCGGCAGCGCCGAGCTGATCCTGGAGAGGGCCGTGCTGCGCCCGCGCCATGTGGAGATCCAGGTGTTCGGCGACCGCCACGGCAACCTGCTCTACCTCGGCGAACGCGACTGCTCGGTGCAGCGCCGCCACCAGAAGGTCATCGAGGAAGCCCCCTGCCCGGTGCTCGATGCCGACCTGCGTCGCGCCATGGGCGAGGCGGCGGTGAAGGCCGCGGCCTCGGTCAACTACGTGGGCGCCGGCACCGTCGAGTTTCTTCTCGGCGAGGATGGTCGCTTCTACTTCCTGGAGATGAATACCCGCCTGCAGGTCGAACACCCGGTCACCGAACTGGTCACCGGCCAGGACCTGGTGGCCTGGCAGATCCGCATCGCCGAGGGCCATCCGCTGCCGCTGCGGCAGGAGCAGGTGGAACTGCGCGGGCATGCCATCGAGGTCCGCCTCTACGCCGAGGACGCCGGTCGCGGCTTCCTGCCGCAGACCGGCACGGTGCTGCGCTGGGACCCGGAACTGCTGCCCGGCGTACGCATCGACCATGGCCTGGTCGAGGGGCAGGCGGTGACGCCCTTCTACGACCCGATGCTGGCCAAGCTGATCGCCTACGGGGCGACCCGCGACGAAGCCCGGCGCAAGCTGATCCGCGCGCTGGAGCGCTGCGTGCTGCTGGGGGTCGACGGCAACCAGCGGTTCCTCGCCAACCTCCTGGCGCATCCGGACTTCGCCGCCGGCGAGGCGACCACCGCCTTCATCGGCGAACGCTTCGCCGAAGACCCCAGCCTGCAACCGCGCCAGCCGGGCGCCGAGGAACTGGCCCTGGCCGCCGCCCTGCTCTACCAGGCCGGCGCCGAGGCCAGTGCGCACCAGCCCGGCCTGGCCGGCTGGCGCAGCGCCGCCGGGGCGCCGTGGAAGATCGTCCTGAAGCACGCCGAACAGCGCCTGGAGATCGGCCTGGAGGTCCTCGAAAGCGGCCGTCGGCCGCGACTGCTGGCGCGCCTGGAGCGACGCGAGATCGCCGTGCGCCTGCTCGACTGCGACGGACGCTGGGCCAGCGTCGAACTCGACGGCATTCGCCGCCGCCACGCCTACCACCTGGACGGCGGGCGCCTCTGGCTGTACGGCCACGGCGGCAACCTCGAACTGCTCGACGTCACCCACGCCGGCGCCAGCGCCCAGGTCGGCGCCAGCTCCGGCACGCTCAAGGCGCCGATGGACGGCGCCATCGTCGAGGTGCTGGTCGGCGAGGGCGAACGGGTCGGCAAGGGCCAACTGCTGCTGGTGCTGGAGGCAATGAAGATGGAACACCCGCTGAAGGCCGGAGTCGACGGCGTGGTCCGCCGCGTCCAGGTCGGCCGTGGCGAGCAGGTACGCAACCGGCAGGTGCTGGTCGAGGTGGAAGCCGACGCCTGAGACAACCCGCCGCTCATCCGCAACGACAACGACAAGAAAACGGAGACGCCCATGTCACTGCACGGCAAGACCCTGTTCATCACCGGCGCCAGCCGCGGCATCGGCCGGGAGATAGCCCTGCGCGCCGCGCGCGATGGCGCCAACCTGGTGATCGCGGCGAAGAGCGCCGAGCCGCATCCGAAGCTGGAAGGCACCATCTTCAGCGTCGCCGCCGAGGTCGAGGCCGCCGGCGGCCAGGCCCTGCCGCTGCAACTCGACGTGCGCGACGAGCAGGCCGTGGCGGCGGCCATGGCCCGCGCCGCCGAACGCTTCGGCGGGATCGACGCGCTGGTCAACAATGCCGGGGCGATCCGCCTGGTCGGGGTGGAAAAGCTGGAGCCCAAGCGCTTCGACCTGATGTACCAGATCAACACCCGCGCAGTGCTGGTCTGCAGCCAGGCCGCCCTGCCCTACCTGCGCAGGAGCGCCAACGGCCACATCCTCAGCCTGTCGCCGCCGATCAACCTGGCCGGCAGGTGGTTCGCCCAGCACGGCCCCTACACGGTCACCAAGTACGGCATGAGCATGCTTACCCTGGGGATGCACGAGGAGTTCGGGAAATACGCCATCAGCGTCAACGCGCTGTGGCCGAAGACCATGATCGCCACCGCCGCCATCGAGTTCGAGCTGGGCAGCCGTGACGCCTTCCGCCGCGCGCGCACCCCGGCGATCATGGCCGACGCCGCGCACGCCATTCTCACCAGCGAGGGGCGCAGCCTCAGCGGGCGCCTGCTGGTCGACGAGGAATTGCTGCGCGAGCGCGGCCAGAGCGATTTCGAGCAGTACCGCTACGACCCGGAGGGTGGCGCGCTGGTGCCCGACCTGTTCCTCGACTGAGGTCTCCGACGAAAGGCGCGCGGCGCTCTGCGGCGGGCTTCCGGGCTATTTGCCGAAGTGCCCCGGGGCGACCGCGCAACGGTCATAGCCGAGGCGGCGGCTGCGGTCTAGAGTCGCGGGAGCGTCCTACGCCCCGCACAACAACGACAAAGCGCGAGAGCCATGACCCACGCCGACCTGATCACTTTCAACCGTTTCGTTGCCCGCCTGCCTGCCACCTTCGGCCGCGTGCCGCGCATGCTGCGCGGCCTGTACTACACCGCGATCCGTAACCGCGAGAAGAGCCTGTCCCTGGGCTGGGCGCTGGAGCGCGCGGCACGCCTGTACCCGGACAACCCGGCGGTGCTCGACGGCCAGCGGCGGATCAGCTACGCCCTGTTCAACGGCTGGGCCAATCGCCTGGCGCGCGCCTTCAAGGCCGAGGGCGTAGGCCACGGCAGCGTGGTCGCGGTGATGCTGGAGAACCGCGTCGAGCTGCTGGCGATCCTCGCCGCCCTGGCCAAGCTCGGCGCCATCGGCGCACTGGTCAACACCACCCAGCGCGGCAAGGTCCTGGTGCACAGCCTGAACCTGGTGAAGCCCGGCCACTTCGTGGTCGGCGAAGAGTTGCGCGAGGTGTTCGAGGAAGTCCGCCAGGAGGTGCTCGGCAACGCCGGCCATTGCTACTGGGTCGACGACGGCGACACCCTCGGCGATCCCGGCTCGCCGCCGATGGGCTGGCGCAACCTGATGCGCCTGGCCCAGGGACAGACCTCGGAGAACCTCGAGGACACCGGCAGGGTGCGGCTCAAGGACTCCTGCTTCTACATCTACACCTCCGGCACCACCGGCCTGCCGAAAGCCTCGATCATGAGCCACGGCAAGTGGATCAAGGCCTACGGCGGCTTCGGCCATTCCGGCCTGGGCCTGGGCCGCGACGACGTGCTCTACCTGACCCTGCCCTGCTACCACAACAACGCCGTGACCGTCTGCTGGAGCGCGGCGCTCGCCGGCGGCGCGGCCATGGCCCTGCGCCGCAAGTTCTCCGCCAGCGGTTTCTGGAAGGACGTGCAGCACTACCGGGCGACCTGCTTCGGCTACATCGGCGAACTCTGCCGCTACCTGCTGAACCAGCCGCCGTGCGCCGAGGAACGCGGCAATAGCCTGACCTGCATGATCGGCAACGGCCTGCGCCCGTCGATCTGGGCCGAGTTCAAGCAACGCTTCGAGATCCAGCGGATCACCGAGTTCTACGCTTCCAGCGAAGGCAACATCGGCTTCACCAACGTATTCAATTTCGACAATACGGTGGGCTTCTCCCCAGCCACCTACGCCATCGTCCGCTACGACCTGGAGAACGACCGCCCGGTGCGCGACGCCAAGGGCTTCATGGAGAAGGTCGGCAAGGGCGAGGTCGGCCTGCTGATCAGCGAGATCAGCGCGAAGTGGCCGTTCGACGGCTACACCGATCCGGCCAAGAGCGAAGCGGTGATCCTCCGCGACGTGTTCAAGAAGGGCGACGCCTGGTTCAACACCGGCGACCTGATGCGCGACATCGGTTTCAAGCACACCCAGTTCGTCGACCGTCTCGGCGACACCTTCCGCTGGAAGGGCGAGAACGTTTCCACCACCGAGGTGGAAAACGCTCTCGGCGCCTTCGACGGGGTCGAAGATGCGGTGGTCTACGGCGTGGAGATTCCCGGCACCAACGGCCGCTGCGGGATGGCCGCACTGCGCCTGGCCGATGGCGTCGAACTGGACCGCGACGCCCTCGCCGCGCACCTCGACCGCGAGTTGCCGGCCTATGCCACGCCGGTGTTCCTGCGCCTGCTGCGCGAAGTCGAGACCACCGGCACCTTCAAGTACAAGAAGACCGACCTCAAGCGCGACGCCTACGATCCCGCGCGGGTGAGCGACAAACTCTTCGTCAGGTTGCCCGGCAGCGCCGGCTACCAGCCGCTGGACGCGGAGCTGTACCAGGCGTTGCAGGAGCAGCGCTACCGCTTCTGAGCGCCGGGGCGGCCTACTGGCGGAATTCGAACTGCAACTCGGCCCCTTCCAGGGGCCGCGACACGCCCAGTTCGCGGTCGCGATAGAGCAACTGGCCGTTGAGGCGGAAGTCGCTGTCGTCCTTTTCCTCGAACATCGGCGGCAACAGCGGCTTGGGCTTATGGGTCTCTTCCGTGCCGGGCGGCGCCATCTTCTGCACCAGTTCCTTCGGCAGGCGCAGGTCCAGCTTGGCGCTCGGCAGCGGCTTGCGCACCTCGGGGTCGAGACGGGCAGTGGAAGCGCGCTTCGCCGGCGCCGGCTTGTCCTTGGCGACCGGCCTGCTGGCCGGCTTCGGCGGCGTAGCCGCAGGCTTCGGCTTGGCCGGCGGCTTGGGTTCGGCAACCTGCTCCGCGGCTGGCGCGACCTTCTTCGAAGCTGTTTTCGGCGCGGCAGGCACGGCAGGCGCTGGCTCCGCTCGTGCAGGCTTCACTGGCTTGGCAGGGGCGCGCTGCTCCTGCGGCGGTGCTTCCGGGGCTTTCTTTTCCGGTGCCTTGGAGCCGTCATCACAGGCCGCCAGGAAGCAACCGAAAAGAACAACGACGCAAATTCGGCAAAGACGTTTCATAGTCACGCAGGTATGGCCAATTGCGGCAATGCTGACGGCAGACTGCAACCAAGGCAAGGGGTCACTATCGTCATCCTGGCACTCTC
>NZ_KV828512.1:386167-420198 GCF_001836405.1 Pseudomonas sp. HMSC057H01
GACGCCATCACGGCGTCGCGGGCCATGGTCGTCACGGCCGTTTCTTGGCGCTCGCGGCTATCGTCGCGAGGCGTTCCAGTCGTTCCACCAGGTTCTCTCCGGGGAAACGTTTCTGCAGCTCGGCCAACTGGGTCGCGGCCTGCTCCGTCTTGCCCTGCTCACGCAGGGCAAGGACCGCCCCGAGCGCCTCGTCGAGCACCTCCGGCTTCACCGCAACCGCCTTGCCCCTGGCCTGGGCGACGAAGTCGCCAGCCAGCTCCGCCTGGACCTTCGCCTGCTGCGCGGCCTGGGCCGGCGGTCGGTCGGCCAGGGCAGCCGGAGCCGGCGGCGCGGCCTCGGCCATCAGTTGCGGCGCCTCCCCGGACGATGCGTAGCTGGCCAGCAAGGCCGGGGACTCCGACATCTCGCTGGACAGCGGAGCCGGCGCCGCCGGCGCGCGCATGGCCCGCTTCGCCGCAGCGGCCCCGGCGACTCCGTCGCGCAGGGGCACATCGCTGAACGCCACTTCGGGCCGGGCCTGGCGCTCGGCGTCGTCCAGCACGTTGTGGCTGACCAGCCCCAGCACCAGCGCCACGCCCAGCAGGCTGGCGAAGGCCGCCTGCCAACGCGGCCTGCGGGAGGCTTCCAGCCAGCGCCGCCACCAGGACCGGGCGGGTTCGACATGCGCCGCCTGGCGTCGCGCGGCGGCGAGGATCGCCTGGTCCAGCGCCGGCGCCGGCTGCTGCGGCGCGTGGGCGCGGAAATGCGCCAGCATCTGCTCTTCGGCGACGCTCGCGGAATGCTTCTGTGGGTTCATACCGCCACCTCCTCGGCCAGCAGCCGGCGCAGCTTCTGCACCGCGTAGCGGAAACGGCTCTTCACCGTCTCCAGCGGCGACTGGGTGAGCGTGGCGATCTCGGCCAGTTCCAGTTCTCCGTGGGCGCGCATCAGGAATACCTCGCGCTGTTCCTCGGGCAGGGTCTCCAGCGCGCTCTGCAAGCGCTCGCCGTCGCGGCTCAGGCTGAGCTGCTGCTCGGGGCCGGCGCCCTGGTCGGGTTGCGCGTGCAACTGTTCGTCGTAGCTGTCCTGCAACGGCTGGCGCTGGCCATGCTTGCGCCAATGATCGATCAGGCGGTTGCGGGCGATCTGGTAGAGCCAGGTGCGGAAGCTCGCCCGGCCCTGCGGCTGGCTCTCGCTGCGGATCAGGCTGAGCCAGGTTTCCTGGTAGATCTCGTCGGCCAGTTCGGTCTGTCCGGCCAGGCCGCAGAGAAAACGGTAGAGACCTTGCCGATGGCGCTGGTAGAGCACCTCGAAGGCCGCGCTGTCGCCCTTGCGGTAACGCGCCAGCAGCGTTTCGTCGCTGCCGGCGGCCGTCGTGGCGCTGGTGGAGGCATGCATGCCGCTGGTCGACTCCTGTCCTGTGTCAAAGGCGACCGAGAGCAGGCTCATCGGCCACATCCTTCGCGGCACGCATCGGCGTCGCCACGAAACGCCCGGGCCGTCGCCAGAAGCGCGGCCGGAGCGGCTATCGGTAGACATTTTCCAGCGTCGGACAGTTCGGCGAAAGTGCCGGTCCGGATGGAAGCCGGGAAAAACATCGAGACGACCTCGTCGTGCAGCGGAGAGATACCCGCTGAGACGAAGCTGTCGGTGGATTCGGGTTAATCCCCGGGAAAATTCTTCGCGGACTGTCGCGGGGCGCCCCTCAGCCAGGGGAGCGCCTCGCGCTCAGGCGGCGATAAGGCCTTCCTGGCAAAGCTGCCCGGCAAGCATGCCGAGGGTCATGATCGCCCGCTCCGCCTCGCGGTTCCAGGGAATCCCGCAGGTCAGCCGCAGGCAGTTGTTGAACTGCTCGGTGTTGCTGAAGATCAGCCCCGGGGCGATGCTGATGCCCTGCTCCAGGGCCCGCACGTGGAGTTCCTTGGTGTTGACCTTGGCCGGCAGGCTGACCCAGAGGATGAAGCCGCCCTTGGGCCGGGTCATCTGCGTCCCCTCCGGGAAGTACTGCTGCACCGCCAACTGGTAGGCGGTCATGTTCTTCCGGTACTCCTGGCGGATGTAGCGCAGGTGGCGGTCGTAGCCGCCGTTCTCCAAGTAGGCGGCGACGCCCATCTGGGTCACGGTGCAGGCCGAATGGGTGGTGAAGGTCTGCAGGCGACGGATCTCCTCCTGGTAGCGCTCGGCGATGATCCAGCCGATGCGTACGCCGGGCGAGATGGTCTTGGAGAAACTCGAGCAGTAGATCACCCGGCCGTCGCGGTCGTGGGACTTGAGCGAGCGCGCCTGGCCCTGGTCGAACATCAGTTCGCCGTAGATGTCGTCCTCGACCACCCCGATGTTGTGTTCGGCGGTCAGTTTCAGCAGTTGCTTCTGGCGATCCTCGGGAATCGTCCCACCGAAGGGATTGCTCAGCCGCGCGGTCAGCACCAAGGCCTTGATCGACCACTGGTTGGCCGCCAGTTGCAGCGCCTCCAGGCTGATCCCGGTGCGCGGGTCGCTGGGGATCTCGATGACCTTCAGGCCCAGCACGTCGGCCAGTTGCAGCAGGCCGTAGTAGCTCGGCGACTCGGTGGCGATCAGGTCGCCGGGACGGGTCAGCACCCGCAGGGCCATGTGGATCGCATCCACGCAGCCGTGGGTGATGGTCACCTGCGACGGGTCGACCACCACGCCGGCGTCGCGCATGCGGATCGCCACCTGCCGCCGGAGCGGCTCGAAACCGGGGCTGAACATGTAGCTGAACGCCCGTGGGCTCTGGAAGCGGGTGACCTTGGCCAGTTGCTGGTGCAAGGCGCGCACCGGCAGGTAGTCCACGTGCGGCACCGCCGCGCCGAGCGGGAATACCCCTTCGCGGCGGGACTCGGCGAGCACCTGGTTGATGATGCTGCTGCGGGTGACCAGGCCGGGACGCTCGACCCGCGCGATATCCGGGGTCGGCGCGGTCAGCGCCGGGGTGCGGTGGACGTAGAAGCCGGATTGCGGACGGGCACGGATCAGTCCCTGGTCCTCGAGGGTGGCGTAGGCCTGCAGCACGGTGGCGTGGCTGACGTTCAACTGGGTGCTGAGCTTGCGCACCGACGGTACCCGCTCGCCCGGCTGGTAGACGCCACGGCGAATGTCCTCGGCCAACTGCTGGGCGATGCGTTGGTAAAGCAGCAGATTGGTCATGGCGGGTTTTCCTCGGCGATTGAACCGAAACAGTAGCTCAATTCGTGAAACTGCTCCAGAACAGTTCGGCCGACAACCAGGCATACAGTCGCAAAACTGTACGGGTCGGTCGCAGAGACGGCGCGTTCGCGAGGAAAAGAAAACCCGGTCGGTCGCCACCGGCCGGGTGCGGGCGGGAAATAGTCCGCCAAGAGCCGCCTGGGGAGCGGCCATAGGGAAAGTCAGAAACGCAACGCGTCCGCCGCCGCGCTCTCGCCGGTCGACGCTTGCCAGGCGAAGGGGCTTGGCGCCAGGCCGAGATCGCCGAACAGGCGGTAGTCCGGGACGGCGGCGGGCTGGCGGGAGGTCGGGGAAAAGTCATCGCGGCCGAGGCGGGTGACCAGAACCCGGGCCTGCACCTGCAATGCCACCAGGCTGAGGCTTTCCCGCGCCGTGCAGCCCGCCTCGCCGCACGCCACCGGCGAGTCCTCCAGCAGGAGTTCCTGGCGGCGTGCTTCGGCAACCGCGCGGAGTTCGGCGGCGAAGGACGGCTGGCACAGGCTCAGCAACAACGGCAGGACGAAACGGGCAAAGCGGGGCTGGCGGATCATGCGGATTCCTCGGCTGCGGCGGGATGGCTCCCGGGGGCTGGCGAGGATTGTTCCGCAACTGGCGGTCGAGATGTTTCGAACCCGGTCAGGCGAGTTCGTGGAGCCAGTTCATCACGCCCAGGGCGATCAGTTCGGCGTCGCTGTTGAGGCCTATCTTGACCATCGCGTTCTTCTTGTGGGTGCTGATGGTCGACACGCTGCGCATGGTCCGCTGGGCGATCTCGCTGACCGTGTCGCCACGCGCCAGGCGCCGGAGGATGTCCACCTCGGTGGGGCTCAGCGGCTTGCCGGTATGCCGCTGCGGGTGCAGGCCGGGGTCGAGGAAGGTCTGTCCGAGCGCCATGCACTCCAGCGCCGCCTTCAGCGTCTCCAGCGGGCTGCGCTTGCTGATGTAGGCCGAGGCGCCGCTGCGCAGGACCGCCTTGGCCAGCAACGGCGCGCTGAACACCGAGTAGACCATCACCTTCATTTGCGGGCAGTGTCGGGTCAGCCATTCCACCAGGTGGATACCGTCGCGGCTGCGCTGGCCAGGCAAGCCCAGCTCGGTGATCAGGATGCTTTCCGGCGGCAGGTCGGCCAGGCGCTCCACCAGGCTGTCGCTATCGCCGACCACCGCCAGCACCTGGCGTCCGCACTCCTCGCTGAGGTAGCGCTGCAGCGCCCACTGCATGACCGGGAAGGAATCGGCGATCACCAGCCCCGGCAGGGTTTCGTTCGAACTCATTGCGCCTCTCTACTCGTTATAACGAAATACAAGGTGCTTATGCTGCACGGATTGCTGCTCGAACTAGTTCGATCCCGATGATAGCCCGCTCTTGCGCAAGTTCTGACAGAGAAATCCGGCGCCACCCGGTTCGCCAGGCGAAAAAAGCCCCGGCCCCTTTGGGGTACCGGGGCCCCCTGCGGCGGCGCGGGACTCAGCGCGGCGCGCTGAGCTGGCCCTTGTCGTTGGAGAAGACGATCTCCACCCGGCGGTTCTGCGCCCGCCCCCGGTTGGAGGCGTTGTCGGTGACCGGGAAGGCTTCGCCGTAGCCGACCACCTGCATGCGCGCGGGATCCACGCCGAGATCGGCGAGCACGTCGGCCACCGCCTGGGCGCGCTCGCGCGACAGGTCGAGGTTGGCCTGCCTGTCGCCGACGCTGTCGGTATAGCCTTCGATGCGGATCACCCGCCGCGGATTGAGCTGGAGGAACTGCACCAGCTTCAGCGCGGTGCGGTTGGCCGCCGGCTTGAGTTCGGCGCGGTTGAAGTCGAACAGCACGTCGCCAAGGGTGAGCACCAGGCCACGCTCGGTTTCCTCGGTGCTGAGACTGGCGATCTCCTCGCTCAGGCGCTGGCCCTGCTCCTGCACGCTGAGCAGCTTGGCTTCGCGCAGGGCCAGTTGCAGGCGCTCGCGCTCCAGTTGCAGGCGGGTCAGGCGCTCCTGGTTGAGGTTGAGCAAGGCGTGCTGGCGAGCGATCTCGCTGTAGCGCTGGCTCAGGTAGGCATACTGGATCACGTCGCTGCTGCTGCCCCAGTAGCTGGACAGGCGTTCGGCGCGGGCCAGCGATTCGCCGGCGCGAATCACATCCTTGGGCGCCGCGCGGAGCACGTCGGAATCTTCCTTGACCTGGTCGAACTCGCTCTGCGCCTTGGCCAGCGACTGTTCGCTGAGCTTGTGGTCGGCGCAGCCAGCCAGCGCGGCGCAGGCCAGCAGGGTGGCGAAGAGAGTCGCTTTGCCCGGCATCAGTCGGTCTCCCCCAGTTGCTTGCGCAGACGTTTCAGGCTCTTGTCCAGCTCGCCGAGCTGGTCCTTGCTCTTCTGCGTCAGCACCTTGGACTCGGCGAGGCGTGCGTCCAGCTCGGCCTGCTCGGCCAACAGGCGCGCCTTCTTGTAGGACTCCGCGGTCATCGCGATCTGCGCCGCGGCGTACTTGTCCTGGGCCAGTTTCAGCTCGGCCACGTCGTCGGTGGCACCCACCGCCTTGGCCTGCTCCAGCGCCTGTTCGGTCAGGCGCATCTGCTCCAGCGGAGCCGGGTCGTTGCTCGCACAACCGCTCAGGGTCAGCGCGGCGAGGCCTGCGGCCATCATCCATCGAATGCTCACAAGTCACTTTCCTGCGTAGTCGAACTGGCGCCGGAAGCCGGCAATTGCTGGGCTTTCCAGCGTTCGAGATTGTCCTGCAAGAGCGTTACGGGAACGCCGGCAGCCGACAATTCTGTCATCTTTTTCGCCAGTTGTCCGCGCAGCCACGGATCGTTGCAAGCGGAGTTGTGCGACAGCGTCAGGTACAGCCCCTCGCTGCTCAGCACCGGTTCCAGCGCCTCCAGGTCGTCGGCCATGCCCAGCGCCTCGACCTGGGCCTGCCCGGGCAGCGCCTGGTAGAGGAGGAACTCGCTGCGTTTGAGCATCAGGTCCTGCAAGCCCTGGGTCAGGCTCGGCACCGGCTTCAGGTCGAGACTGGCCTTGGCGAAGCGGTCGAACTCCTCGCCCAGGCTGCTGCCGGCCAGCACGCTGCCCTTGTGCCCGATCAGGTCGTCGCGGCCGATGAACGGGAACGCGGCGTCCTTGTTCACCCAGACCACCCCGCTGGTCATCAGGAACGGCGGATGCACGTAGTCCATGCTGCCGAGCCGTGCCAGGGTCAGGTAGGCCCCGGCGAGCAGGTCGGCGCGACCGCTGGTCACCTCTTCCTGGGCCTTCTCCCAGGAGCCGCTGTAGAGCACGTCGATGCGCACGCCGAGCTCCTTGCCCAGGCGCTGCAACAGGTCGGCATTGGCTCCGATCAGGCGCTTCGGATCCTGCGGGTCGCGCCACAGGTAGGGTGGGTACTCCGGGTTGCCGGTGGCCACCAGGCGCTCGCAGGAGCCGGCCGCCGCGGCCAGCCCCGGAACGAACAGCGCCGCCAGCAGGATGCCGGCCAGGCGGCACGGGGAACAGCGAAAGGACATGGATTCAGGCTCCGCGGTACAGGGATGCGCGCAGCAGTCTGCCACATTTCCGCGCGCGCTCCCGCCCCGCTATTCCGATGGGTACCAGCGCGGCGTGTAGACCCAGGCTTCGCCGTCGGCACGCGGGAAGCTGCAGGTGGTGGACGAGCCGATGATCACCAGGGTGCGCATGTCCACCTGCTCCGCACGCAGCTCGCCCAGGGTGGTGCGCAGCAGGCGCTCACCGGGCCGCCCGATGTCGCGACCGAGCACCACCAGGGTCTGCGGCGAACGATGGCGGGCGACGATCTCCAGCGCCCGTCCCAGTTGCCAGGGCCGCGCCCGCGAGATCGGATTGTAGAAAGCCATCGCCAGGTCGGCGGCGCCGGCCAGGTCCAGGCGCCGCTCGATCACCTCCCAGGGCTTGAGGTTGTCGGACAGCGACAGCAGGCAGAAATCGTGGCCCAGAGGCGCCCCCGCCCTGGCCGCGGTGGCCAGGGCCGCCGAGACGCCAGGGAAGATCCGCAGCTCGACCGCGTCCCAGGCCGGCTCGCCAGCGCCATGCAGGGCTTCCAGCACCGCGGCGGCCATGGCGAACACGCCGGGGTCGCCGGACGATACCAACACCACCGCCCTGCCGGTCGCCGCCAGTTCGAAGGCATGCCGGGCGCGCTGCAATTCCTCGCGGTTGTCGCTGCCATGCAGCACCTGTCCGGCGCGGAAGGGTCCGGCCATGTCGACGTAGGTCTGGTAGCCGAGGATGTCCTCGGCCTCGTCCAGCGCCCGCCGCGCCGCAGGCACCATCAGCTCGGCGCAGCCGGGCCCCAGGCCGATCACCGTGAGTCGGCCGCGACGCTGGCCGATGCGGTCCATCGCCAGGGGCGCGGCGGCCACCGCCAGCCGGTCGCCGACCTGCTCGGCGGCGGGCAAGGCCTGGCGCAGGCGCGCAGCGGGATCGGTCTGCGGCAGGAAGCGCAGCGGTACGCCGAGCGCATCGGCGGCGGCCTGCAGGCGCGGATCGGCCATCCGCGCGCTGTCGGCCAGCAAGCCGCCGAGCGCCGCCGCGGCCAGGCCGGCATCGACCAGCGCCTGGCGCACCGCGTCCGCCGCCGCGTCGGCAGGTTCGAGCGCCGCCAGCACGCAGCGCGGATGGATCAGCAGTTCCTCGGCCCGCGGCGCACGCGCCGAGGGCGTCACGTGAATCGCCAGCGCTGCCTCCGGGTCGCGCGGCAAACGGGCCGCGTCGAGCCAGTCGGCGGCACCCTCGACGCGCACCGGCTGGCCACCGAGCAAATCGGCAACGAAGCGCTTGCCCTGCTCCAGGTCGGCCAGGACATAACCGGCGGGCGGGTTGAGCACGCAGGTGCCGAAGCGCAGCTCGCCGCTGGTGGTGATCGCCGGCGCCACGGCCAGCACCTCGCCGATTTCCCGCGCCAGCCGGTTGACCCCGGCCAGCCCGCCGAGCAGCGGCACCACCGCGCTGCCGTCCTCGGCCAGGGCCAGCACCGGCGGCTCCGCTCCCTTGCGTTGCAACAACGGCGCCAGGCTGCGAATGACGATGCCGGCGGCGCACAGGGCGACGATCGGGCGGTCGGCGCAATACAGTTCGCGCAGGGTGTCGCCGAAGTCCGTATAGGAACGGTCGGCCTCGACCCGCCCGGCGAGCCCGTGGACCAGCGCCCCGGGATAGCGCGCCTGGACCCGCCGCGCGGTATCCAGCGCGCCCTGGCCGAGGATGACGATGGCCGGAACCTGCTGGGCGTCACTCACCGCCGGCCCCTCCCTGCCACTTGTCGCCGGGGACGACGATCAGCGAGAAGTACGGCGAGGCCATCGGCTCCACCCGTTCCAACGGCACGATCCGCTGGTTGGCCATGGTCGCCCGCTCGACGTACAGCGCGCGGCGCTCGAGGCCAAGCTCGACCAGCACGCGGCGGACCTTGTCGAAATTGCGGCCGAGCTTCATCACCACCGCCGCGTCGGCATCCGCCAGGCGCCGGCGCAACTCCTCCTCGGGCAGCACTCCGGAGAGCACCGAGAGGCTCTGGTTGCGGTACACCAGCGGCGCACCGAGCACCGCCGCGCCGCCGAGCATCGAGCAAACGCCAGGCACCACTTCGCTTTCGTAGCGCGTCGCCAGGCGGTCGTGGAGGTACATGTAGGAACCGTAGAAGAACGGGTCGCCCTCGCAGATCACCGCCACGTCGCGGCCGGCGTCCAGGTGCGCGGCCAGCTGTTCGGCGGCGGTGTCGTAGAAATCGCTGATGATGGTCTCGTAGCACAGCGGCGGTTCCAGCTTCTCGGTGGTCACCGGATAGACCAGCGGCAGGCGCACCTGGGCCTGGTCCAGGTGCGCCTCGATGATGCCGAAGGCGTTGCCCTTCTTGCCCTTGGCCACGAAATAGCCGACCACCGGCGCCGCGCGCAGCAGGCGCAGGGCCTTGAGGGTGATCAGTTCGGGATCGCCGGGCCCGACGCCCAGGCCCAGCAGGCGGCCCTTCACGACACTCATCATTCGCGCTCCGTGGCCAGGGCGTTCACCGCCGCGGCGGCCATGGCGCTGCCGCCACGGCGACCGCGGACGATCACGTAGGGCACCCCGCGGCTATCGGCGGCGAGCATCTCCTTGGATTCCGCGGCGCCGACGAAGCCGACCGGGAAGCCCAGGATCAGCGCCGGTTTCGGCGCGCCGGCGTCGAGCATTTCCAGCAGGTAGAACAGCGCGGTCGGCGCGTTGCCGATCACCACCACGCTGCCCTCCAGGTGCTCGCGCCAGTGCTCCAGGGCCACCGCCGAGCGGGTATTGCCGAGTTCCGTGGCGAGCGCCGGCACGTCCGCTTCGTTGAGGGTACAGATCACCCGGTTGGCGGCGGGCAGCCGCGAGCGGGTCACGCCTTCGGCGACCATCCGCGCGTCGCAGAGGATCGCCGCGCCGGCGGCCAGCGCGGCGCGGCCGGCGGCGCCGGCGCCGGGCGAGAAGCGCAGGTCGTCGACCACGTCGACCATGCCGCAGGCGTGGATCACCCTGACCGCGAGCTTTTCCAGGTCGGCCGGGATGCCGGCGAGGTTCGCTTCGGCGCGGATGGTGGCGAACGACTGGCGATAGATCGCCTGGCCATCGCGGATGTAGTCAATCATGCGGGTTTTCCGGAAGTGGGCTGGGAAGGCAGGGCCGCCAGGTAATCGGCGGCCGTGGCGAAAGTCAGGCGGCTGGCCAGCAACTGGCCGAATCCGGGGTGGCATGGGTCGCGCCGGTACAGGTCGTAGAACCCGCCGCTGCGCGCCAGCAGGGTGAGCGGCGCGCGGTGGGCAGCGGCGCAGGACCGTTCGCAGCCGCACAGGTGCAGTTGCGGCAGGTCGCTGCGCGGGCCGAGGCGTTCGGCCAGGCGCAAGGCGTCGCCCTTGGTGTCGGCCAAGCCCCTGGCGCAGGCGCTGGAACCGCTGCAGGCGATCAGCCGCGCCAACGGCGCGTCGGGCTCGGTCAGCAGGCCGAGTCCGCGCAGGCCGAGCAGCGCCTGGTGGGCCTCGGCCTGCGCCAGGTTCGGCAGGAGCACGCCTTGCCAGGGGGTCAGGCGCAGGCTGCCGTCGCCATGGCGCTCGACCAGCTCGGCCAGGCCTTCCAGGCAAGCGCTGTCGAGCCGGCCGAGCGGCGCCGCCGCGCCGACCATCGCCAGGCCCGGCTGGCGTTGCGGCTGGACGCCGAGATGACTCCACGCACGCCCCGGCGGACGCCGCCAGGCCGCCACCCGCTCGTCACGCCGCAGAGGGAAATCCAGGCGCGCCTGCAAGGCCTCCAGCAAGGATTCTCCGGCCAGCTCCTGCAACAGGTGGCGCATCCGCGTCTGTTGCGGCTGGGCGCGTTCGAGGAACAGGTCGAGCAGCGCCAGCACCAGGGACTCGCCCCGCTCCGCCGGCAACGCCGCCAGGGGGCGGTCGCGGGCCGGGCAGCCGGCGAGTCCGAAGACCAGCGTCGCGGTCGGCGCCGCGGGCATCGGCGAGAGCCAGATGTCATGGGGATGTTCGAGCATCGCCAGGTCTTCGCCGCCGTCCAGCTGGATGGCGAACTTGGCCGACAGCGCGTGGTAGCGGCTGTCCGCCTGGAGCCGCAGCAACAGCCGAGCGGCCAGCGGGCGCACGTCCAGCGACAGGTGCGGATCGAGCCCGGCGGCCGGGCTGAGCATCAGGTTGCGCACGTCGTCGGCGCCGGCCAGGGCCCCATGCCGGGGACCGAGGCCGGCGTCCAGCAGGCGGCGGACGAGCCGCTCTTCCTCGCCGCGGCGGACGCCACGCAATTGCAGGTTGGAACGGTTGGTCGCCTCGATCACGCCGCTGGCGCAATCCCGCGCCGCGGCCGCCACGGCGCGTGCCTGGGCGGCGTCCAGGCGACCGGCATCGAGCTTGATGCGGCAGATGCCGCCGTCCAGCGCCTGGACGATACGCAGCAGGCCGGGACAGGGTGACGGACGTGGTACGGGCAGGGGCGCCGGGGTCTGGTCGTCGTTCAAAAACGCTACTCGAATCGGCGTCGCGGCGACCGCACCGCTGTCCCCCAGGGACAGACCACGGCATCGGTACACCCCGCCCGATGTTGGCACTCGCGACTGGTTTCGGCGGCAGGTCTCCTGGCTCGCAGCCCGGCGTTCCACCCGGGGGAGGAACCTCCGCTTCACGCCGCCTTCCCGGTAATCCAGTGGCGAATGGCGCGAATACAGGCTGCATACAGTTGCGGGGGCAGCCACGGCTAGGCCCGGGCTTCGAAAAGACCGCGGCTCCGTGTTCCCTCTTCGGCCCTCGTTGGCCCCGCGCTAACGCGAAAGGGCCGGGCACCGACGAACGCGCTATTATGCCGCCCAGCCCGGGGCCGGGAAAACCCATTCCGTCCGGAAGCCGTCGCGGGCCCTTCACAGACGCATTTCAGGAGTATCGGAACCGTGTCATCGGCAGACTCGACGCCGCCCTGGCTGACCCTGGTGGGCATCGGCGAGGACGGTTATCCCGGCCTCGGCAAGCAGGCCCGGCGTGCCCTGCTGCAAGCCAGCCGGATCGTCGGCGCGGCGCGCCAGCTGGAACTGCTGCCGCCGTGCATCGGCGCCGCCCGCGAAACCTGGCCGACGCCGTTCTCCCTGGAACCATTGCTGGCCCGGCGCGGCCAGCCGACCTGCGTGCTGGCCAGCGGCGACCCGATGCTGTTCGGCGTCGGCGCCAGTCTCGCCCGGCAACTGCCGGCGACCGAACTGCGAGTCCTGCCGGCGCCCTCCTCCCTCTCGCTGGCCGCCGCCCGCCTCGGCTGGGCCCTCCAGGAGGTCGCCTGCCTGTCGCTGGTGGCGCGTCCGCTGGCGGCGCTGCAGGCACAGGTCCACGACGGCCGGCGCCTGCTGGTCCTCAGCAATGACGGCGACAGCCCGGCCGCCATCGCCCGCCTGTTGAGCGCCCGTGGCTTCGGCGCCAGTCGCCTGAGCGTGCTGGAACACCTCGGCGGGCCGCTCGAGCGCCGTCTCGACGGCCTCGCCGGCGACTGGTCGCTGCCACGCGCCGCCGATCTCAACCTGGTGGCGGTGGAATGCCGCGCCGGCGCCGGCGCCGTGCGCCTGCCGCTGACCCCGGGCCTGGCCGACGAGGCCTATCGCCACGACGGCCAGTTGACCAAGCGCGACGTCCGCGCCGTGACCCTGGCGCGCCTGGCGCCCTGCCCCGGCGAGCTGCTCTGGGACGTCGGCGCCGGCTGCGGCTCCATCGGCATCGAATGGATGCGCGCGCACCCCAGTTGCCGGGCGATCGCCATCGAAGCCAACGACGAGCGCCAGGAACATATCCGCCACAACCGCGACGCCCTCGGCGTACCGTCCCTGCACCTGGTCGCCGGCAGCGCCCCGGAGGCGCTGCTGGAACTGCCCGAGCCGGACGCCATCTTCATCGGCGGCGGGGTCACCGCCGAGGGCGTGCTGGAAACCTGCTGGGAGCGCCTGCGGCCCGGCGGCCGCCTGCTCGCCAACGCGGTCACCCTGCAGAGCGAACGGGTGCTGCTCGACTGGCAGCAACGCCTGGGGGGCGACCTCACCCGCCTCGGCGTCGCCCACGCGCGACCGCTGGGCGGTTTCGACACCTGGCGCCAGGCCTTGCCGATCACCCTGCTGGAATTGCGCAAACCCGCCGCCAGGAAGCCTCCCCGCGATGCGTGAGGAAACCCCCGAGCAGCCCGCGCCGTTGCGCAGCGGCTACACCACCGGCAGTTGCGCCACCGCCACCAGCCTGGCGGCGGCGCGCCTGCTGCTGGGTGGCACGATCAGCGACGCGGTGCAGATCGTCCTGCCCAAGGGCCAGCAGGTGCTGATGCGCCTGGAATTCTGCCGCGCCTGGGAAAACGGCGCGGAAGCCGGCACCCTCAAGGATGCCGGCGACGATCCCGACGTCACCCACGGCGCCCTGGTGTTCGCCCGGGTGCGCCTGGGCGCCGAGCCTGGCGTGCGCTTCCATGCCGGCCCCGGGGTCGGTACGGTGACCCGCCCGGGGCTGACCCTGGCGGTCGGCGAGCCGGCGATCAATCCGGTGCCGCGACAGATGATCGAACGCCACCTCGCCCAGCTCGCCGCCGAACGGGGCTACGCCGGCGGCTTCGAGGTCGCCATCGGCGTGGAGGGCGGCGCCGAGCTGGCGCTGAAGACCATGAACCCGCGCCTGGGCATCCTCGGCGGGCTGTCGATCCTCGGCACCAGCGGCATCGTCCGGCCGTTCTCCTGCTCGGCCTATATCGCCTCGATCCATCAGGGCATCGATGTCGCTCGCGCCAACGGCGTCCGCCACATCGCCGCCTGTACCGGCAACGCCAGCGAGGACGCCATGCGCCGGCGCTATGGGCTGCCGGAGATCGCCCTGATCGAGATGGGCGACTTCGCCGGCGCGGTGCTCAAGCACCTGCGCAAGGCACCGGTGGAAAAGCTCAGCCTGTGCGGCGGCTTCGGCAAGATCAGCAAGCTCGCCGGCGGCCACCTCGACCTGCACAGCCGCCATTCCAGCATCGACCTGCCGCAATTGGCCGGCTGGGCCGCCGCGCTCGGTGCCAGCACCGCGCTACAGGACAGCATGCGCGCCGCCAACACCAGCCAGCAGGCGCTGGCCCAGGCACACGCCGAAGGCGTGGCCCTGGGCGATGCGGTCTGCGCCCACGCCCTGCGCTTCGCCCGCGGCATCGTGCCCACCGAGGTGGCGCTGGAAGTCTTCGCCATCGACCGCCAGGGCAACCTGGTCGGCCAGGCCTGCGAGGAGCGCCGATGAAGCGCCTGTTGCTGCTCGGCGGGATCGGTGAGGCCCTGGCCCTCGCCCGCCGGCTCGGTCCGGCGCATCTCTACAGCCTCGCCGGGTTGGGCAAGGTGCCCGGCGACCTGGCCTGCCGGGTCCGGGTCGGCGGCTACGGCGGCGCCGAAGGGCTGGCGGCGTTCATCGACGAGCAGGGCTTCGACCTGCTGGTGGACGCCACCCACCCCTACGCCGCACGGATCAGCCAGAACGCCGTGCGCGCCGCGCGACTGGCCGGAGTGCCCTGCTGGGCGCTGCGCCGGCCCGGCTGGCAGGCCGGGCCCGGCGACGACTGGCGCGAGGTAGCCGACTGGCGCGAGCTGATCGCCGCCCTCGCACCCTTCCGCCGTCCGCTGTTCACCCTCGGCCGCGAACCGCTGGAGCATCTCGGCCAGGTCCCGCCGCACCAGCACTGGACCGTGCGCTGCCTGCAAGGCCAGCCGGCCGCGCCGCGCGCCGAGGTGATCGGCGCGCGCGGGCCGTTCAGCCTGGATGGCGAACGGGCGTTGTTCGAGCGCCTCGCCTGCGACGTGCTGGTGAGCAAGAACAGCGGTAGCCAGGCCACCCAGCCGAAGCTCCAGGTGGCGCGGGAAATGGGCCTGCCGGTGCTGGTCCTGGCACGTCCGGCGCTGCCGCCGGCGGACCGCGAGTTCGCCGACGGCGAGGCGCTGCTGGCGGCAATCCGCGATTGGGAAAGCGCCTGAAGCGAACGCCCACCCACTCGCCGCGACCTGTCCCGCCCCGTCTCCGGCGCCGCTCACGCCGCGCTGAGATGCTCGTAGAGAATGGTCGCACCGACCAGGATCAGCACCACCCCGCCGACCATCTCCGCGCGCTTGCCGGTCACTGCGCCGAGCGCCCGGCCGAGCATGGTGCCGAGGGTGACCATGGTCATGGTGGCCAGGCCGATGGCGCCAGCGGCGAGGAAGATGTTGACGTCGACGAAGGCCAGGCCGACGCCCACCGCCAGCGCGTCGATGCTGGTGGCCAGCGCCGTCACCGCGAGAATCCAGAACGAATGCTGGCCGGGCTTTTCCTGTTCCGTCGCATGATCCGCGCGCAGGCCGTTGTGGATCATGTGCAGGCCGAGCAGCACCAGCAGGACGAAGGCGATCCAGTGGTCCCAGTCGGCGACGAACTGGCTGGCGGCCTGGCCAAGCAGCCAGCCGACCAGAGGGGTGATGGCCTCGATCACGCCGAAGATTATCCCGGTGCGCAGCGCCTCCGACAGGCGCGGCCGATCCAGGCTGGAGCCCTTGCCGATGGCCGCGGCAAAGGCATCGGTGGACATGGCGAAGGCGAGGAAGATCAGGGAAACGGGATTCACGCGGATACTCCAGCCGGGCATGAGTCAACGACATGACCCCGCGGCCCGGCTTCGGCGCAGGAATGTCGTTGGTCTCACCAATCCGGTTGGATGCGCTGGCCATGGCAGGTTGCCAAGAATGTTGACCAGCGCGCCGTCAACGGGTGACGGCAGGCTACTCCCCAAGGAAGGCCGGCAGCATAGCAGGCCGGCGTGAAGAAAATGTGATGCCCCGGGAAGCTGCGCCAGGGCGTGGGGTCCGGCGAAGAAAGACTGCACAAGCGAATTGTTATAGTATAACATTTTATTCAATCCAGATCGTTCAAGGCTTGACTGGAAACGGTGCGGATGTTCCCATCCGGCCCGTTCCAGGTGCCTCCTGCCGCCGCGCAGGAGGTGAAACGGGAAGCCGGTGCGTCACTTCAGTGATCAGTCCGGCGCTGCCCCCGCAACGGTAAGCGAGCGAAATCCTCTTCAGGCCACTGTGCTCCAGCATGGGAAGGCGAGGATTTCACGACCCTCGCAAGCCCGGAGACCGGCCTGCAACGCCCTGTTGGCACACCCGCGGTGGGCGGGAGCGAGCCGGTTGTTCGAGGCGCTGTCGCGCCTGCGATTTCCTGCGCGTTCCGTCCTGCCCGGTCATGAGATGGAACGCCCATGCCCCGCTTCAGCCGTTTGCGCACCGAGCCTTTCGCCCTCGGCCTATCCACCAGCCTGCTGCTGGTACCGCCCGCCCTCGCCGAAACCGAGGAAGCCGCCCTCGCCCTGCCCAGCCAGTTGGTCAGCGTTCGCCAGGACCCCGCCGAACTCGACCACATCGATCTCGCCACGCCGGTCAGTGCCGGTTCGCGCCTGGGCCTCAGCGCCCTGGACACCCCGGCGAGCACCAGCAGCATCAGCGGCGAGGAAGTTCGCCGGCGCAACAACCCCAGCGTCCAGGCCGCCGTCACCCGCAGCCCCGGCATCAGCTTCATCGGCACCCCAGGAGATGGCGGTACCGGCCTCTCGGCGCGCGGCTTCAGCGGCCACGCATCGGTGATGCAACTGTTCGACGGCACGCGCCTGTACACCGGCATGGGCACGGTGAACTTCCCCAGCGATCCGTGGATGGTCGAGCGCATCGACGTGATCCGCGGCCCGGCCTCGGTGCTGTACGGCGAAGGCGCCACCGGCGCGGTGATCAACGTGGTGCCGAAGAAGCCTTTCGCCGGCGAGATCCGCAACCACCTGCGCCTCGGCTACGGCTCCTACGACAACCGCCAGTTGGCCCTGGACAGCGGCGGCTCGCTGACCGACAGCCTCAGCTACCGGCTCAACCTGAACCAGCAGCAGAGCCACGGCTGGATCGACCGTGGCGACTCGCGCAACCTGGGCATCAGCGCGGCGCTGCGCTGGCAGGCCAGCGACGATCTGGCCTTCACCCTCGCCCACGACTATGGCGACCAGGAGCCGATGAACGACTTCGGCACCCCGCTGGTCGGCGGCAAGTACCACAAGCGCCTGCGCGAGAAGAACTACAACGTGCGCAACGACGTGCAGCGCTACAACGACCAGTGGACCCGCCTGACCAGCGACTGGAGCCTTTCCGACAGCGTCACCGCGAGCAACCAGCTGTACTACATCAAGGCCCGCCGCCACTGGCGCAACGCCGAAACCTACGAATGGGACGTCCCGCGCGAAGAGCTGTTGCGCAAGGACTACCTGCGCATCAGCCACGAGCAGGAGCAGATCGGCGACCGCCAGACCTTCGCCTTCCAGCACGCCCTGTTCGGCCTCGACAGCCGCACCCTGGTCGGCGCCGAGTACAACCGCATCCGCTTCCGCCTGACCAACAACTCGCCCTATACCGATGTCGGCGGCGACTACATCGACCCCTGGCACCCCGCGCCCGGCTACTTCGAAAGCCGCTCGCCCTACCGGCCGCACTCGCGCAGCCAGACCCGCACCTTCGCCCTGTTCGCCGAGAACCGCCTGCAGCTCAACGAGCGCCTGTCGCTGGTGACCGGGGTGCGCCGCGACCAGAACCATATCGACCGCGACGACCTGCGCGCCGGCACCCGCAGCGACCGCAGCCTGCAGGGCGGCAACTGGCGCGCCGGGCTGGTCTTCGCGCTGACCCCGGAACTGTCGCTGTACGGCCAGTACTCCACCAGCGAGGACGGCGTGAGCAACCTGATCACCCTCAACGCGGCCCAGCAGCAAATGGACCTGACCCACTCGAAGCAGACCGAGGTCGGCCTCAAGCAACTGTTCCCGGACGGTCGCGGCGAATGGACCCTGGCCGCCTACCATATCGTCAAGAAGAAGCTGCTCAGCGCCAACCCGCTGCCGCCGCACGACGCGCAGCAGGTCGGCCAGCAGAGTTCGGACGGCCTGGAGGCCAGCCTGGAACTGAACCTGGCCCAGGACTGGCGGCTGTCGGCGAACGCCGCGCTGGTGCGTGCCGAATACGACGACTTCGACGAAACGATCGACAAGCAGACCTACTCGCGCAACGGCAACCGCCCCAGGAACGTGCCACGGCGCACCGCCAACCTCTGGCTGGACAAGTCCTTCGCCGATACCCTGCGCGTCGGCGCCGGGCTGCGCTACGTCGACCGGCGCTACGCCGACGCCGCCAACCAGGCCAGCCTGCCCGGCTACACGGTGGTCGACGCCAACCTGGGCTGGCGGGTACGGCCGGACCTGACCCTCGGCCTTGAGCTGTACAACCTGTTCGACCGCCAGTACGCCCTGGCTGACAACAACAACGGCCAGCAATGGATCATGGGCCAGCCGCGCTCGTTCAACGTCACCGCCGACTTCAGTTTCTGAAGCCGGCACCGCGGCAATCGTCTCTGCTGAACCACCGGACCTGCGAGTAGCCATGTCGTCCCTTCACCTCGATGCCCTGCACTGGTCGCCCGACGCCTCCACCGAGTTGCTGCGCGGCGTGCACCTGGAAGTCCCGGCCGGCAGCTTCGTCGGCCTGATCGGCCCCAACGGCAGCGGCAAGACCAGCCTGCTGCGCTGCGCCTTCCGCTATGCGCGACCGCAGCGCGGCCGGGTGGTGCTCGACGGCGACGACCTCTGGCGCCAGCCGCCGCGCTGGGCCGCCCGGCGCATCGCGGTGGTGTTGCAGGAATTCCCCGAGGACTTCGGCCTCGCCGTCGAGGACGTGGTCGCCATGGGCCGCACGCCGCACAAGGGCCTGTTCGACGGCCACGGCGCGGACGACCGCCAGCGGGTCCGCCAGGCGCTGCTCCAGGTCGGTCTCGAAGGGCGTGCCGCGAGCCCCTTCGCCAGCCTCTCCGGTGGCGAGAAGCAGCGCGCCCTGCTGGCTCGCGCGCTGGTCCAGGAACCGCGCCTGCTGATCCTCGACGAACCGACCAACCACCTCGACCCGCGCTACCAGCTGGAGCTTCTGCGCCTGCTGCGCGGCCTCGGCCTGAGCACCCTGGCGAGCTTCCACGACCTCAACCTGGCGGCGGCCTTCTGCGACCGCCTCTACGTGCTCGACGGCGGGCGCATCGTCGCCCAGGGCACGCCGACCGAGGTGCTCGACGCCGACCTGCTGTGGCGGGTGTTCGGCGTCCGCGCCCTGGTCGACCGCCACCCCCTCGCCGACCACCCGCGCCTGACCTGGATTACCCAAGCATGAAGCACCCGATCCTGCACCACCTGCTGCTCGGCGCCCTGATCGCCTGCGCCGATGCCGCGCTGGCCGAGCGCTACCCGCTCAGCGTGCGCAGTTGCGAGCGCGAAGTGACGTTCGAGCGCGCACCGTCGCGCGCGGTCAGCCACGACATCAACCTCACCGAGATGATGGTCGCCCTCGGTCTGCAGACGCGCATGGTCGGCTATACCGGCATCAGCGGCTGGTGGAAGAATGCCGATCCCGGATTGATCGCCGCGCTCAAGCCGCTGCCCGAGCTGGTGGCGCGCTACCCCACGGCGGAAACCCTGCTCGATGTCGACGCCGACTTCTTCTTCGCCGGTTGGGGCTACGGCATGCGCGTCGGCGGCGACCTCACTCCGGCCAGCCTGGAGCCGCTGGGGGTGAAGGTCTACGAGCTGAGCGAATCCTGCGCGCAGATCGGCGAGCCGCGCCGCGCCAGCCTCGACGAGCTGTACCGCGACCTGCGCAACCTGGGACGGATCTTCGACGTCGAACCGCGCGCCGAGCGCCTGGTCGCCAGCCTCCAGGCACGCATCGAGCGCGCCCGCGCCGGCATCCCAGCGAACGCCGAGGCGCCGCGGGTGTTCCTCTACGACAGCGGCGAGGACCGCCCCTTCACCTCTGGCCGCCTGGGCATGCCGCAGGCGCTGATCGAGGCCGCCGGCGGCCGCAGCGTGACCGACGACGTGGCGGCCAGTTGGACCCAGGTCAACTGGGAAAGCGTGGTCGCCCGCGATCCGCAGGTCATCGTCATCGTCGACTACGGCGAGACCAGCGCCGCGCAGAAGCAGCGTTTCCTCGAAGAGAACCCGGCGCTGCGCAGCCTGACCGCGATCCGCGAGCGACGCTTCATCGTCCTGCCCTATAACCAGGCCACGCCAGGCATCGGCAACGCCGCGGCGATAGAAACCCTGGTCGCCGGCCTCCACCCTCGGGCGCCACGTCCATGACCCTGTTCCGCAGCCCTCGCGCCTATTGCCTGTTGCTGGGCAGCCTGGTCCTGTTGCTCGGCCTGTCCTGCGTGGTCGCCCTCGGCTTCGGTCCGGCGCGACTGGACAGCGGCCTGGTCGGCCGCATCGTCCTCCAGCGCCTGTTCGGCGTAGCGGCGGAGCCCGGTGCCTGGAGCGCCGGCCAGGAGCACATCGTCTGGCTGATCCGCGCCCCACGGGTACTGCTCGGTGCCTGCGTCGGCGCCGGCCTGGCGCTGGTGGGAGCGGCGCTGCAGGCGGTCACGCGCAATCCGCTGGCCGATCCGCACCTGCTCGGCGCCACCTCCGGCGCGACCCTCGGCGCGGTGCTGGTGGTGCTCTACATCGGCGAGGTGATCGGCCTGCTGACCCTGCCGCTGGCGGCCTTCCTCGGCGCCCTCGGCAGCATGCTGCTGGTGCTCGGCGTGGCCAGCCGCGGCCGCCGCCTGGGCAGCGACCGGCTGTTGCTGGCGGGGGTCGCGGTGTCCTTCGTGCTCCTGGCGCTGGCCAACCTGCTGCTGTTCCTCGGCGACCACCGCGCCGCCTCCTCGGTGCTGTTCTGGATGCTCGGCGGCCTCGGCCTGGCGCGCTGGTCGCTGATCTGGCTGCCGGCGCTGTGCGTGGCCGGCGGCCTGCTGGTGCTGCTCGGGCTGGGCCGTGCGCTGAACGCGCTGATGGCCGGCGAACAGACCGCCGTGACCCTCGGCCTGGACGCCCGCCGCGTACGCCTGTGGGTCTTCGTCTGCTGCTCGCTGCTGACCGGCGTGCTGGTCTCGGTGAGCGGCGCCATCGGCTTCGTCGGACTCATGCTGCCGCACGCCGCGCGCCTGCTGGTGGGCGCCGAGCACCGCCGGCTGCTGCCGGTGTGCGCCCTGCTCGGCGCGCTGTTCCTGGTCTGGATGGATGTCGCCGCGCGCACCCTGATCGCCCCCCAGGACCTGCCCATCGGCATCGCCACCGCGGCCATCGGCGGGCTGTTCTTCATTCTCCTGCTGCGTCGCCGCAGCTGATCAGAACAGATCCAGCGGGATCTTCAGGTAACGCACCCCGTTGCCTTCCACCGGCGGCAGGTTGCCGCCGCGCATGTTGACCTGGATCGCCGGCAGCATCAGGGTCGGCATGCCGAGGGTGGCATCGCGCTGCTGGCGCATGGCGACGAACGCCTCCTCGTCGACGCCTTCGCGGACGTGCACGTTGTGCCGGCGCTGCTCGCCGACGCTGGTTTCGCAGCGGTGCTCGTCGCGGCCGGGAGCCGTGTAGTCGTGGCACATGAACAGGCGGGTCGCGTCGGGTAGCGCGAACAGGCGCTGGATCGAGCGATACAGCTGGCGCGCGTCGCCGCCGGGGAAATCGCAGCGGGCGGTGCCGTAGTCGGGCATGAACAGGGTATCGCCGACGAAGGCGCTGTCGCCGACCAGGTAGGTCATGCACGCCGGGGTATGCCCCGGGGTATGCAGCGCGCGGCATTCCAGGGCGCCGATGCGGAACGACTCGCCGTCCTCGAACAGGTGTTCGAACTGGCGGCCGTCCACCGGGAACGCCTCGCCCAGGTTGAACAGGCCGGAGAATTTCGCCTGCACCTGGGTGATTCGCGCGCCGATGGCCAGGCGCCCGCCCAGTTCGCGCTGCAGGAAGATGGCCGCCGACAGGTGGTCGGCGTGCACGTGGGTCTCCAGCAGCCATTCCACCTGCAGGTCGTGCTGGCGAACATGGGCGATCAGGCGTTCGGCGCTGGCATGGCTGGTGCGCCCGGCGGCCGGGTCGTAGTCGAGCACCGGGTCGACGATGGCGCAGGCGCGGCTGGACGGGTCGCGCACCACGTAGCTGTAGGTGGAGGTGGCCGGGTCGAAGAAGGCAGTGATGTCGGGTTTCAACATGGAGGCTCCTTGCGCGGCGTGCTGACGGCGACCGCGCCATGGCTACGGATCGTCCCACCATAGCCAACCCGGGCCCGGCGTACCAACCCACAGGTTTGTCAGGAAGCTACCGGACCGCCTCAGAGCAGCAGGGCGGCCCAGGCCGATGCCAGCAGCAACAGCGCCATGCCCTGGTTGAAGCGCTTCATCAGCGACGGCGAGCGCAGCAGCCGCGCGCTGCCGACGCCGAGCAAGGCCCAACTGGCCAGGCACGGCAGCGAAACCAGGAAGAACAGCAATGCCAGCAGGCCGATCCGCCCGGCCTGTCCGGCGCCTTCCCCGGCGAACAGTGCCAGCGCGGCGAGGGCCATCATCCAGGCCTTGGGATTGACCAGTTGCAACGCCGCGCCGCCGAGCACGCCGAGGCGCCGCGGCGGCTCCGCGCCGTCGATGCCGCCCGCGCTGCGGAACAGGCTCCAGGCCAGGTAGCTGAGCCAGCCGACGCCAAGCCAGGCGAGCCCCTGCTGGAGCAACGGGTGGCGCCGCAGCAGCTCGCCCAGGCCGAGCCCGAGCAGCAGGATCAGCGCCGCCACCGCCGCGCAGGCGCCGAGCACGATCGGCCAGGCGGCGGCCAGGCCGTGGCGCTGGCTGTTGCTCAGGACCAGGATGTTGGTCGGTCCGGGGGTGATCGAGGCGACGACGGCGAACAGCAGGAAGGGCACGAGGGATTGCATGGACGGGCTCCTGTGGCGGGGGAGCCTTCATCCTGGCGGCGCACCGGGCCTCAGTCTGGAAGCTGGGTGCACTGCCTGCGGTAGGCCGCCGGAGTCATCCCGTAGGCGCGCCGGAACCAGCGGCCGAGATGGCTCTGGTCGGCGAAGCCGAGGGCGCTGGCGAGGTCCGCCGGTTGCCCGCCGACAGCGAGCATCTGCCGCGCCTTGGCCAGCCGCAACTGGACCAGGTAGGCGTAGGGTGGCAAGCCGTAGGCGGCCTTGAATGCACGGTTCAGGCGGAAGCGGTCGGTGCCGCAGGCGCTGGCCAGCTCGTCCAGGCCGATGTCCTGGTAGAAGTGCGCATGCAGGTAGTCGCGGGCTTTCTGCGCCACCAGCGGCAGGCGTGGATCGAATGGCTTCGCCTCGCGCCAGCCGAGGTGCACGCGCAGCCGCTCCAGCACCAGCTCCAGGGCGGTCTGCCGCAGCAGTCGCAGCTCGCGGCCATGCAGGACGCGGAAGGCCTGGGCGATGGCCAGGGTCAGGCGCGGGTCTTCGGTGAGGTTGGCGTGGAAGCCGGGGTCGCGGTCGCTGGGCGCATCGTCGAAGGTCGCCCGCAGTTCGCGCCGCAGCCAGTCCGGCTGCAGGTACAGCATCGAGTAGGTGAAGCCGCCGGCGATCGGCGCGCGACCGTCGTGGATCTCCCCCGGTTCGACCAGGAATACCTGGCCGGCGGTGCTGTCGTGTCGGCGTCGGCGGCAGTTGAATTGCTGCACGCCGATCTCGGTGTAGCCGATCAGGTAGCTGTCGTGCCAGTGCGGATCGTAGGCGTGGCCCTCGAAATGGGCGCGCAGGGTCTCGATCCCGGTCTCGGCGTCGCGGGCCAGGTCGATCCAGTCTCGGCTGCCCATCGTGCGTCAGGTCTTCCCACTCGTTGGTTTCGTCGCCGCGACTATAACGCGCCCGTCCCGGGGTTCTAGAAGATTCGTGCAGGCGGCTGCGCTCCTCCGGAGGCGGGAATTGATCGGCGTTTCTGGACAATCTATCCAGGCCGCCGCGATTACTCCGCAAGGCCGCCCTCCCTAGACTGGGTTCTCCACTCACCGCAGGAGAAACACCCCATGGTCGACCACTCCATCAAAGGCAAGACCGTCCTCGTCACCGGCGGCGCCAAGAACCTGGGTGGGCTGATCGCCCGCGATCTCGCCGCCCACGGCGCGAAGGCCATCGCCATCCACTACAACAGCGCCGCGAGCAAGGCCGACGCCGACGCCACCGTCGCCGCGCTGCAGGCAGCCGGGGCCAAGGCGGTAGCGCTGCAGGGCGATCTCACCAGCGCCGCGGCCATGGAAAAGCTGTTCGCCGACGCCATCGCCGCGGTGGGCAAGCCGGACATCGCCATCAACACCGTCGGCAAGGTGTTGAAGAAGCCTTTCACCGAGATCAGCGAGGCCGAATACGACGAGATGAGCGCGGTCAATGCCAAGTCTGCGTTCTTCTTCCTGCGCGAAGCCGGCAAGCACATCAACGACAACGGCAAGATCTGCACCCTGGTGACCTCCCTGCTTGGCGCCTATACCCCGTACTACGCCGCCTATGCCGGCACCAAGGCGCCGGTGGAGCACTTCACCCGCGCCGCCTCCAAGGAATTCGGCGCGCGCGGCATCTCGGTCACCGCGGTCGGCCCGGGTCCGATGGACACGCCCTTCTTCTATCCCGCCGAGGGCGCCGACGCGGTGGCCTACCACAAGACCGCAGCGGCGCTGTCGCCCTTCTCCAGGACCGGCCTGACCGACATCGAGGACGTGGTGCCATTCATCCGCCACCTGGTCAGCGAAGGCTGGTGGATCACCGGCCAGACCATCCTCATCAACGGCGGCTACACCACCAAGTGACCCAGCGTCCCGGTCGCCGCCACGGCGACCGGCACCTGTCCGGGAAAGACCCCATGCACGTGACCCTGGTAATCGCCGGCGGGATCATCCTGCTCGGCCTGTTCCTGCTCTTCGGCGAACTCTGGGAGGCCGGGCCGGCGCCCGCTGCCGGCCTGTTCCTGCCGACCTGGCTGGCCGTCGCGCTGGTCAACCTGTGGGTCGGCGTCCAGCACGCCGGCTACGGCTTGCGCGAAGAACTGCCGATCCTGCTGCTGGTCTTCCTGGTCCCGGCGGCCCTGGCCGGCGTAGCGATCTGGCTGGCGCCGCGCTAGGCGGCGGCGCTTCAGACGCGGAAACGCCCGACCAGCCGCGCCAGTTCCGAGGACAGCTCGGACAGCCGGCGGCTGGCCCCGGTGCCCTGCTCCGAATGCTCCGCCGCCTGGGCGGAAAGCTCGCGCACCTCGCTGATGTTGCGGGCGATTTCGTCGATCACCCGGCTCTGCTCCTCGCAGGCCGAGGCGATCTGCGCGGCGAGGTCGTTGATCCGCCCCACCGCGTCGCCGGTGGCGGCCAGCACGCCGTCGACCCCGGCGGCGCGCTCGACGCTGTCGCGCGCCTTGAGGCTGCCCGACTGCATGGCCCGCACGGCGTTCTGCACCCCGGCCTGGAGACGCTCGATGCGCGCCTGGATGTCCTTGGTCGACTCCTGGGTGCGCGCCGCCAGCGCCCGCACCTCGTCGGCCACCACGGCGAAACCGCGACCCTGCTCGCCGGCCCGCGCGGCTTCGATGGCGGCGTTGAGGGCGAGCAGGTTGGTCTGTTCGGCGATGCCCTTGATCACCGTCAGCACCGCGTCGATGCTGGCGGTTTCCTGGGCCAGTTGCTGGATGCTCTCGGAACTGCTCTCCACTTCTCGCGCCAACTGGCGGATCACCTCGATGGTCGCCTCCACCACGTTGGCGCCCTCGCGCGCCTGCCGGCGGGCGTCATGGGCCACCTGCGCGGCGCTCTGGGCGTTGCGCGCCACCTCGTGGACGGCGCTGCTCATCTGCGTCGCGGCGGTGCTGACCTGGTCCACCGACGCGTGCTCGCTGTTGATCAGACGATCGTTGGCGGCGGTCATGCCGGCCAGCGAACCGGCGGAATCGGCGACCTCGCCGGTGACCCGGCCGACCTCGCGGATCAGCGGCTGCAACTTGTCGAGGAAGGCGTTGAAGGCGCTGCCGAGGCGGCCGGGTTCGTCGCGCGAAGTGACCTCCAGGCGCACGCGCAGGTCGCCATCGCCGTTGGCGATCTCTTCCAGGCGTTGCAGCAGGCGCTGCAACGGACGGGTCACCAGGCCGGGGAACACCAGTACCAGCGACAGGCACACCAGCAGGCCGAACGCCACCAGCGCCACCTGCTGCCAGCGGTGGCGCTCGCCCAGCGCGGAGGACGCCTCGCCGTCGGCGGCCGCGGCCGCCTCTTCCATCTCATCGAGCTGGTTGATCACCTCGCGCATCGCCCCGAACTGGCGATCGCTGTCACCGTAGCTGAGCTGCGCCGCGGCGCTCGGATCGCTGGCCGCCAGGCTCAGCACCCGCGCCGAGGTCGCGCTCCAGAGGGCATAGCCGCGCTCGAACTCGGCGACCTTGGCCAGTTCCGCCTCGCCCGGCTGCATCGCCGCGTACTGGCGCACCCGATCCAGGGCCTGCTGCAGGTTTTCCGCGTGATCGTTCCTCAGGCCGGCGATCTGCTCGGCGTTCAGGAGGCTATCGAGCAGGCTGCGCTCGGCGACGAAGGCCTGGTAGAGATCGCGGTCGGCGTTGAGCAGCAGGGCGATGCCGGGGAGAAAACGCTTGCCCAGGCGCTGGTTGGATTCGTTCTGCTGGGCGATGCCATGCACGCCGAGCGCGCCCACCAGCAGCAGAAGCACCGCGAGCAGGAGGATCGGCAGGGCGATTTTCCTGCGGAACGATAGGTTAGCGAACCATTGCAGCATGCCGGCATCCTCGCTCGTGGCTTTCCAGGCTATCGGTCGCAGCACGACCGATCTTGAGCGACCGTACGTCCGTGCCAGTAGGAATCAGACTAGCAGGCGCAGGGTTTCGAACAGGCGCCGGTCATCCTTCTTCGCCGAGCGGGCGTGGCGGCGGATCACCTGCAGCAGGCACTCGACGAAGCATTGCGCCGGATTGCTGAGGGCGCCGCCGCGCCGGGTGATGATGCCCAGCCGCCGTGGCTCGAAGGTTTCCCGCAGCGCCAGCGGCACCACCCGGCCGAGCAACGGCGGGGCGGCGCCGATGATCGCCGGCACCCAGGTACACATGTCGGCCTGCTCCACCAGGGTCTGCAGGATCGCCACGGAGTGCGCACGGACGATGCGCCGCTCGTCGATCAAGGCGCCGTGGCGCCAGAACAGCTCGCGCATCAGGGCGTCGTGGCCGGCGCCGGTGTAGTTCAACGCCCAGTCCTGTTCCAGCAGCTCGTGGATCGAGCCGCAACCCGCCAGCGGATGCCCCTGGCGGACCAGCACCGCGGTGTCGTAGTCGAGCAGCTTCTCGCAGGCGAATTCCTGGGCCGCCTGGGCGCCGTGCAGCGGGCCGATGGCGAAATCCATGCTGCCGTCGCGAAGCAATGGCTGGGCCACCGCCATCAGGCTTTCGAAAAGCTCCAGGCGCACCTCCGGCATGCGCTCGCGGAACGCCTGCACCGCCTCCGAGAGGAAGGTCAGCGCCACCCAAGGCGTCACCCCGATGCACAGCCGGCCGCTGGCCTGGCCACGCAGGTGGTCGAGTTCGACCTGCGCGTGCTCCAGTTGCTTGAGCACCAGCCGGGCGTGGATCAGCAGCGCCTTGCCGTATTCGGTGAAGGTCAGGCCGCTGGGCGTGCGGACGAACAGCGGCAGATGCTGTTCGGTTTCCAGTTCGCGCAGCGCGCGGGTCACGGCCGCCTGGGAAATCCCCAGGGCGCGGGCGGCGGCGCGGATGCCGCCGGCGTCGGCACTGGCGACCAGGGCTTGCAACTGGTGGAGTTTCACGGGCTTACCGAGGTGACAACGAAAGGTTGTCATCATAGCCAAAGCGAGCCTCCCCGCCAGTCCCCCGCTTGCCTACCATCGGCTTCGACAACGCCCTGCCGCCCACCGGTCGGAGCCCTTGAGGAGAACAAGAAGAATGACCGAGCCTGCCGTCCTGCCCGCCATCGCGGCGCTGCGGGAAGAGATGGTTACCTTGCGCCGCCACATCCATGCCCACCCGGAGCTGGGTTTCGAGGAACGGCGAACCGCCGCGCTGGTCGCCGAATGCCTGGAGGCCTGGGGCTACCAGGTCAGCCGTGGGGTGGGTCGCACCGGCGTGGTCGGCACCCTGTGCCGCGGCGAGGGCCCCGCGCTGGGCCTGCGCGCCGACATGGACGCGCTGCCGATCCAGGAAGCCACCGGCCTGCCCTACGCCAGCCAGGTGGACGGCGTGATGCACGCCTGCGGCCACGACGGCCACACCGCGATGCTCCTCGCCGCGGCCAGGCACCTGGTCGAGTCGCCGCACTGGCGCGGCACCCTGCAACTGATCTTCCAGCCTGCCGAAGAGGGCCTCGGCGGTGCCCGCGCGATGCTCGACGACGGGCTGCTGGAGCGCTTCCCCTGCGACGCCATCTTCGCCATGCACAACGTCCCGGGATACCCCGTCGGCCACCTCGGCTTCCATCCCGGCCCCTTCATGGCCTCGGCCGACACCGTGGTCATCCGCGTGATCGGCAGCGGCGGCCACGGCGCGGTGCCGCAGCGCACCGTCGACCCGGTGGTGGTCTGCTCCGCCATCGTGCTGGCCTTGCAGAGCATCGTCTCGCGCAACGTCGACCCGCAGGACACCGCGATCGTCAGCGTCGGCGCAATCCATGCCGGGACGGTCTCCAACGTGATCCCGGCCAGCGCCGAAATGATCCTCAGCGTCCGCGCCCTGACCGCGGAAACCCGTGCCCTGCTGGAGCGCCGCATCGGCGAACTGGCCCGCGGCCAGGCCGCCAGCTTCGGCGCGCGGGCGGAGGTCGACTACCGGCATTGCCATCCGGTGCTGGTCAACCATCCCGGGCAGACCGCGTTCGCCCGCGAGGTGGCCCGCGACTGGCTGGGCGAGGAATGCCTGATCGACGGACTGCGGCCGTTCACCGCCAGCGAGGATTTCGCCTTCATCCTCGAACGCTGTCCCGGCAGCTACCTGGTGATCGGCAACGGCCAGGGCGAGAGCGGCTGCCAGTTGCACAACCCCGGCTACGACTTCAACGACGACTGCCTGGCCGTCGGCGCCAGCTACTGGGTGCGACTGGCCGAGCGCTTCCTGGCCTGAGCCAGGGTTTTCAACGGGCGCGCGGCCTGGCGCGCGCGGATCGACAGAGGACAACCACAATGACAAGAACCCTCGGCAGCATCGCCCTCTCCCTCCTCCTCGCCGCACCGGCCGGCGCCGCCGACTGGACCGGCAAGGTCCTGCGCCTGGGCGTCGACCCGACCTACCCGCCGCTCGAATACAAGCAGCCGGACGGCCGCCTGGCAGGCTTCGGCATCGAGATCGGCGAAGCCCTCTGCGCGGAGCTGCGAGCCCGCTGCGAATGGGTCGAAAGCAACTGGGACGGCATCATCCCGGCGCTGCTGTCGCGCAAGATCGACGCCATCGTCTCGTCGATGACCATCACGCCAAAACGCGCACAGCACATCGCCTTCACCGACCGCGTCTCCAACGCGCCGAGCCGCCTGGTGGTACGCCGCGGCTCGGCGCTCCTGCCCGACGCCGAGAGCCTGCGCGGCAAGCGCGTGGGGGTCGGCCAGGGCTCCAACCAGGAGGCCTACGCCAAGGCCGAATGGGCCGCCAAGGGGGTGCGGGTCGTCTCCTACCAGAACCAGGACCAGGTCTACGCCGACCTCGTCATGGGCCGCCTCGACGCCTCGCTGCAAGGTGCGGTGCAGGCCAGCTACGGCTTCCTCGACAAGCCGGTCGGCAAGGATTTCGAACTGGCCGGAGCGGTGCTGGACGACCCTCGCTACTTCGGGGTCGGCGACGGCATCGGCCTGCGCAAGGAAGATGTGGCGCTGCGCGAGGACCTGAACAAGGCGCTGGCGACGATCCGCGCCAACGGGACCTACGCGCGAATCAACGCCCGTTACTTCGATTTCGACCTCTACGGCGCGCCCTGAACGGCGTCCGGCCGCTTTTCACCTCGACCGACAACAACAAGCAATGGAGAGTGAAATGTTCCTCGACGGCTTCGGCCCGCAGATACTCGCCGGCACCCTGGTGACCCTGAAACTGGCGCTGGGCTCCCTGCTCGGCGCCGTGCTCATCGGCCTCCTCGGCGCCAGCGCCAAGCTCGCCGCCAACCGCCCGCTGCGCGCCCTGGCCAGCGGCTATACGACGCTGATCCGCAGCGTCCCCGACCTGGTCATCATGCTGTTGCTGTTCTTCAGCCTGCAGATCCTCCTCAACCGCGTCACCGACGCCCTCGGCATCGCCCAGGTCGACATCGACCCGTTCGCCGCCGGCTGCGTCACCCTGGCGTTCATCTATGGCGCCTACTTCACGGAAACCTTCCGCGGCGCCTTCCAGGCGGTACCGGCCGGCCAGGTCGAAGCCGCGCAAGCCTACGGCATGGGGCGCTGGCGAGTGTTCCGCCGGGTACTCCTGCCGCAGATGCTGCGCTACGCCCTGCCGGGCATCGGCAACAACTGGCAGGTGCTGGTCAAGTCCACCGCGCTGGTCTCGATCATCGGCCTCGGCGACCTGGTCAAGGCCACCCAGGACGCCGGCAAGGGCACCCTGCAGTTCTTCCACTTCACCCTGGTCTGCGGGCTGATCTACCTGGCCATCACCGCAATCTCCAACGCCGCGCTGCTGTGGCTGGAGCGGCGCAGCTCGCTGGGCGTCAGGAGGCCGCTGCCATGAACGCGGTACTCGACGAATACTGGCAGGCCTACCTGTGGACCGACGGCCTGCAACTGACCGGACTGGCGATGACCCTGTGGCTGCTGATCCTCGCCGTGGCGCTTGGCTTCCTGCTGGCCATCCCGCTGGCGGTGGCGCGAACCTGCGGCAACCCGCTGCTGCGCTACCCGGTCTGGCTCTACACCTACGTGTTCCGCGGCACCCCGCTGTACATCCAGTTGCTGTTCTTCTACACCGGCGTCTACAGCCTGAATGCCATACGCGCCCAGGACTTTCTCAACGCGTTCTTCCGCGACGGCTTCAACTGCACGGTACTGGCCTTCGTCCTCAACACCTGCGCCTACATGACGGAAATCTTCGCCGGCGCGATCAGGAACACGCCCCACGGCGAAGTGGAAGCGGCGCGCGCCTACGGCATGGGCGGCTTCACCCTCTACCGGCGCATCGTCCTGCCCTCGGCGCTGCGCCGGGCACTGCCGTACTTCAGCAACGAAGTGATCCTGATGCTGCATTCCACCTCGGTGGCGTTCACCGCCACCGTGCCGGACCTGCTCAAGGTGGCCCGCGACGTCAATTCCGCCACCTATGCGCCGTTCCTGTCCTTCGGCATCGCCGGCGCGCTCTACGCCGGCACCGCCTTCCTGCTGATCTGGCTGTTCCGCCGCGGCGAGCTGCGCTGGCTGGCCTACCTCAGACCGCAAACCCACTGACCTCTCCCGGAGACACGCGCATGTACAGCCTGCAGGTCGAAGACATCCACAAGCGCTACGGCAGCCATGAGGTGCTCAGGGGCGTTTCGCTCAGGGCCGGCAAGGGAGACGTGATCAGCATCATCGGCTCCTCCGGCTCGGGCAAGAGCACCTTCCTGCGCTGCGTCAACTTCCTGGAAAAGCCCTGTGCCGGGCGCATCCGCGTCGGCGACGAGGAACTGCGCACCCGTCCCGGCGCCCTGGGCGAGCTGCGCGCCGCCGATCCCCGGCAGTTGCAGAGGATCCGCAGCCGGCTGGCGATGGTCTTCCAGCATTTCAACCTGTGGAGCCACCTGACGGTGCTGGAGAACGTGGTCGAGTGCCCGGTCAACGTCCTGAGAATGAACCGCGACGACGCCGTGGCCCGCGCGCGCCACTACCTGGCCAAGGTCGGCCTGGCGGAGAAGGTCGAACGGCAGTATCCCTGCGAACTCTCCGGCGGCCAGCAACAGCGCGTGGCGATCGCCCGCGCCCTGGCCATGGAGCCGCAGGTGATGCTGTTCGACGAACCGACCTCGGCGCTCGATCCGGAACTGGTCGGCGAAGTGCTGAAAGTCATGCAGCAGTTGGCCGAGGAAGGTCGCACCATGGTCCTGGTCACCCACGAGATGGCCTTCGCCCGCCAGGTTTCCAGCCATGTGATCTTCCTCCACCAGGGCGTGATCGAAGAGCAAGGGACGCCGGACCAGGTGTTCGGCGCGCCGCGCAGCGAGCGCCTGCGCCAGTTCCTCGCCGGCAACCTGAAATGAGCCCGGGGCTCAGCGCGACGGCGCGAGGAAACGCACGAAGACCAGCTCCGGATCACCTTCGTCGAGGTTGTCGATCACCCCGCTCGGCTGGAATCCCTCGCGCTCCAGCAGGCGCCGCATCGGCAGGTTGGAGCGGTTGCGGGAAGTGAACAGGCGGTCGCCGCGACAGTCGTCCCGCGCCTGCCGCAGCAAGGCGCTGGCGATGCCGCGCCGGCGGTAGTCGGGAGCGACCGCCGCATCCTAGACGTTTTCACAGGTCAGGGCACATCGCCGCGGCGCATGATCTATAGTCGCCCGGATCAGCCCCAGAGGATGCCGGACATGCCCCGTTCGATCGTCATCGTCCACGGCTGGAGCGACGATTCGAAGTCGTTCCGCCGCCTCGCCGAGCAGCTGGAAGCCTGGTTCGGCAGCGCGCCGACGCAGATCCGCCTCGCCGACTGGATCTCCCTGCAGGACGACGTCACCTACGCCGATCTCGCCGCCGCCCTGGATCGCGCCTGGACCGCCCAGGGACTGTCGCGGGCGCCGCGCACGGTGGACGTGGTGGTGCACAGCACCGGCGCCCTGGTGCTGCGCGACTGGCTGACCCGCCACTTCGACCCCGCCAGCGCGCCGGTCAAGCGCTTCCTGATGCTCGCCCCGGCCAACTTCGGCTCGCCGCTGGCGCACAAGGGACGCTCCTTCATCGGTCGCGTGCTGAAAGGCTGGAACCGCTTCGTCGGGCAGACCGGCACCCAGGTGCTGAAGGGACTGGAGCTGGGCTCGCCGTACTCCTGGCAACTCGCCGAGCGCGACCTGTTCGGCGCCGAGGCCTGGTACGGCGCCGGCCGCCTGCTCGCCACGGTACTGGTGGGCAATGTCGGCTACAGCGGCGTCGAAGCCATCGCCAACGAAGTCGGCGGCGACGGCACGGTGCGGATCGCCACGGCGAACCTCAACGCCTGCCGCCTGAGCCTCGAACTGGATGTCCGCCAGCGCGCCAGGCCCGGCTGGCGCCTGGAAGAATCGCGCGGCGAGATCGCCTTCGCCATCGTCGACGGCGAGAACCACGCCAGCGTGGCGCTGAAGGACCGCGGGCCGAAGAACCCGCATACCCTGGAGCTGATCCGCGCCGCACTGGAGGTCGAGGACGCCGATTACCGGAGCAGCGGCGCAAGCTTCCCCTGGCAGCGCCGCATCGATCAGCTCGACCCCGGCATCGAGCGCCGCTCGCCGCGCTACCTGAACCTGGTCAGCCACGTCTGCGACGACCTCGACCAGGAGGTGCGCGACTACTTCATCCAGTTCTTCCGCAAGCTGAACAGCGACCGGCGTTTCGAGCAGCGCTTCTACGAGCAGGTCATCGCCGACGTCCATCCCTACGAGGACAACCCCGCCTACCGCTCGCTGTACCTGTCGATCGAGTCCCTCGACGACCTGCTCGCCGGCTTCGCCGTGGACACCCTGTCGCTCAGCGTGTCGGCCCAGCCGCCGTTCGATCCGCCGCGCCAGCCGGTCGGCTATACCGCGGTGGGCCCCGGCGACAGCGAAGGCCTGGCGATTCCGCTGGCGCAGGTGCCGCGCTTCCTCGCCGCCCACCGCACCCTGCTGTTGCGCATCCGCCTGACGCGCCTGGTGGACAGCGGCGTATTCGTCTTCAGGAACCCCTGAAACGGCGCCCGGCCCCCCGCTGGGCAGCCACCCAGGCCGGGCGCAGGCGATCACGGTTGGCCTTCGGGCCACTCGACCCGCTGCAATGGCGCGCCGCCGCGCCCGAGGCGATGGACGATGCCGCTGCCCCGGCGCAGATCGACCCGCACCAACCGTCCGCCGTCCTCTCCACGGCCGCTGAGAAGCAGGTTGCGGGCATCCAGGCGGAACAGCCGTTCGGGACGCTCGATGGGCAGCCCCAGGGTCCAGAGCAAGCTGCCGTCGGCAGACACCGAGCTGAGCAGCAGTTCGCTACGCTCGGCCAGGCTGCGCCGGTGCAGCACCAGCCAGTTGCCGTCGACTCGCCAGGGACGGCGCGCCAACCTGGAATCGCCGCCCGGCAGCGCCGAGGCATAGCGACGGTACAACGCCTCCTCGCGCGTCTGCTCGTCGCGCCGGCGACGGTACTCGGCATCCGCCGCCGCCTCCAGGTCGGCGACCCGTTCCCGCCAGGCGTCGTGCGCGGCGATCCAGCGTCGCCGTTCCTGGCGGTAGGCGTCGCGCGCCGCAAGGAACGCACGGGTACTGGAAAAACGCTCCACGCGCTCGTCGAACTCTTCCGGCGGCTGCGGCTCGGACGGCAGCGACGGACGCTGGCGCTGCCGCTCGGACGG
>NZ_KV828512.1:420298-495311 GCF_001836405.1 Pseudomonas sp. HMSC057H01
GTTGGTGCGGGTCGATCTGCGCCGGGGCAGCGGCTGGATCGGGCAGCAGGCCAGCCTGCAGGAAGGCCGCGTCGAGCAGTGGACGCAGTCGATTCTCCGCCGGCGACCGCCAATCCAGGGTGCCCAGTGACAGGCGCTGGCGTCGCGCCCGTTGGTTCGCTGCCGGCAGCGCCTCGCCACGCTCCAGCGCGCGGGCCTCGTGATCGCTGGCGAGGATCAGCAGGCGTCCGTCGGGCAGGCGCGTCAGGCCCGGCGCCTGCCAAGCGATCCCGGCACTCGCCGGCGGCGGCGGGTCGCCGTGGAAATACCGCGCGGCATCGACTTCCGGGGCTTCGCGCAGGGCCAGGCTGTCGCCGTCGAGGAACCAGACGCGACCGTCCAGGGCGAGCATCAGCAATCCGCCCCGGCCTTCGTCGTAGCGATAGGCGTCCTTCCCCCAGGGCGCCGACTTCAACGGCAGGCCGCCAGTGCGCCGCTCCAGTTCGTCGAACGCCAGCGCAGGGGCAGCGTCGCGCCGGTCGAGTACGTAGAGTTCGTTGCGCAGGAAGAACAGGTAGCGCGACGACTGGCCCAGCAGTTCGCCGGAACCCCAGTCGTCGCCGCGCTCGTTGTCGGCATCCAGGCGCATGCTCCAGCGCAGGCTGCCGTCCTCCAGGTCGACCACCTGGGCATAGCTGCGGCTGCTGCCGTGTACCACGCCGTTGTCCACTTCGTTGGCGCGATAGTCGTCGAGGGTGAACGCCAGGTAGGAATGGCCCTGTTCCTCGAAGACCAGTTGCGGCCCGCTGAACCCGGCCTCGTCGTACTGGCCGAGAATGAAATGGATGGCCACCGGCAAACCGACCAGCAGGCCCAGGCCGAGTACCGCCCAGAGGACGGCGAAAAGCGTCGCTCCCTTCTTCATGCAACTCCCATGCGTCCCGCGATCCTGGGACCGTCCCTCAACTGGCGACGGCATGAACGGCGCATTCTAGGGAGCCGCCGGCCTCGCTTCAAAGGCGGCAAGCGGCCATCAGTGATCCATGCTCATGGGCTTTTCGCCCCCAGCAGGACGCCGAAACCGACCAGCAGGGCGCCAAAGAACTGGTCGATGCGCCGGCGGAAACGCAGGAGCCGGCCGCGCACCGCCGGGCTCGAGAGAAAGCAGGCGACCAGGCCGAACCAGGCCACGTGGGCGAGCGCGATGAAGGCCCCGTAGCCTAGTTGCGCCGGCAACGCGGTATGCGGATCGATCACCTGCATGAACAGGCTGACCACGAACAGGCAGGTCTTCGGATTGAGCGCATTGGTCAGGAAGCCGCTGCGCAACATCGCCCAGGACGAAACCCCGGCGCCGCCCGCCGCCTCCTCCGCCACCGTGTCCTCTCGCGCCAGCAGCATGCGCAGGCCGAGGAACACCAGGTAGGCGGCGCCCGCCAGCTTCAGCGCGGTGAACAGCGCCAGCGACTCGCGCACCAGCACGCCGACGCCGAGGATGCTGTAGCCGACATGTACCGTCACCCCCGCGCCGATGCCCAGCGCGGTGAGCAGGCCGGCGCGGCGGGAATACAGCAGGCTGTTGCGCGAGACCATGGCGAAATCGGCGCCGGGGCTGATCACCGCAAGCACGGTGATGGTCAGGAAAGCTAGCAACTCTGTCATGCCTGGAAGGCTCCAAGGTAGAATGGATGGCACAATCTACCGGTCTCCAGCGCCGAGCGAGAACGATGAATACTGACAATCATGGTGAGGAAAACTCACCATTCAGGCGCCGCCGCCTGCCCTCGCTGAACGCCCTGCGCTGCTTCGAGGCCGCCGCCCGCCTGGAGAACTTTTCCCGTGCCGCCGAGGCCCTGTGCCTGACCCACGGCGCCATCAGCCGCGCCGTGCGGACCCTGGAGGAGGAACTCGGTTGTGCGCTCTTCGAACGCCGCGGCCAGCGGGTTTTCCTCAGCGAGGCCGGCAGGCGCCTGCTCGCCGGCACCGGCCCGGCCCTCGACCTGATCGAGCGCACCGGCGAGGCCCTGCGCGCGGAGGCCGGACCCACCGCGGTGGTGCTGTCCTGCGAACCGACCTTGCTGATGCGCTGGCTGATCCCGCGGATCGCCGGATTCATGCAGGAACAGCCACGACTGTCGATCCAACTGGTCGCCGGCGGCGGGCCGTTCGCCTTCGGCCGCGGCATCGACCTGGCGATCCGCCGCAACGACTTCCCCTGGCCGCCCGGCAGCCATGCCCACTGGCTGTTCGACGAGCAGATCGGGCCGGTCTGCCGGGCGAGCGACGTCGAACGGCATTTCCACCTCGATGCAGACCCGCCCGGGCTTCGCGCCGTCGCACCGCGCCTGCACACGGCGACCCGCCCGCAAGCCTGGAACACCTGGACCCGTCTCGCCGGACAGGCGCCGGCGACGACCGAAGGGCAGCGCTTCGAGCACTTCTACCTGAGCCTGCAGGCGGCCGGCGCCGGACTCGGCGTAGCCATCGGCCCCTGGCAACTGGTGCGCGACGATCTGTCCGCCGGCCTGCTGGCGGCGCCGCTGGGATTCCTCGCCGACGGCAGCAGCTATCACCTGCTGACCCCGCGACCGTTGCAGGCCGGAGAGCCTGCCACCCTGCTGCTGGAATGGCTGCGCCGCAGCGCGGCGGCCTGATGCGACCCGCTCAGGGCCAGGCGCGCAGCGCCCGTTCGACCACCGCCAGCAGGCGCTCGCAAGGCACCCGGTCCTTGGCCTGCACGCTGAGGCCGAACAGCACGGTGGCATAGAAGGTCGCCAACTCCTCCATGTCGGTGTCCGCCGCCAGGTCGCCGTCAGCGATGCCGCGCCGCATGCGCTCACGGAACAGGCGGATCGACTCGCCGCGCTCGGCGCTCAACGCGTCCCGCACCGCCTCGCTTTCCGGGGTTCCGGTCAGCGCCGCGAGCACCACCAGGCAACCGCGCGGGAACTCATCGGAACAGAAGCGCGCGACGGTCTCGCGGAGCAGCTCGGCCACGCCCTCGCGGGCGCTCGGCGCGCCATCGAGGACATCCCGGCGATAGCGGCCGTGCTGGCCGAGATAGTGGGCCAGGGCTTCGCGGAACAGCCCTTCCTTGCTGCCGAAGGCGGCGTACAGGCTGGGCGGCCTGATTTCCATCGCCTCGGTCAGGGCCGCCAGCGAAGCGCCTTCGTAGCCACGCACCCAGAACACGTCCATGGCTCGCTGCAGGGCGGTGTCCCTGTCGAATGCCCGTGGCCTGCCTCGCGTTGCCATCCTGACCTCCATTATTTGTATCGATCACTATAAATTTACTTGACGAGCGTTGCCGTCGCCATATTATTTAGCGACCGATACAGATATTCAAGCCATCTCCCTGCCGCCTTCGAAAGGAAAAGACCATGTCCAACCTGCTCCTCTCCCCGCTCGCCGTAGGCAACCTGGCCTTGCGCAACCGCATCGTCATGGCGCCGATGACCCGCTCCCGGGCGCAACAGCCGGGCGACGTGCCGACCGCCCTGAACGCTCTCTACTATGCGCAGCGCGCCGGCGCCGGGCTGATCGTCAGCGAGGGCACGCAGATTTCCCGCCTCGGCCAGGGCTACGCCTACACCCCCGGTATCTACAGCGAGGCGCAACTGGCCGGCTGGCGCCAGGTCACCGAGGCGGTGCACGCCGCCGGCGGACTGATCGCCGCGCAGCTCTGGCATGTCGGGCGCATGTCGCATCGCTCGCTGCAGGCCGGCGGCGAGGCGCCGATCGCGCCCTCGCCGATCCAGGCCAAGGCCCAGGTGTTCATCGCCGATGGCCAGGGCGGCGGATCCATGGCGCCGGCCGACGCGCCGCGGGAAATGACCCTGGAAGACATCCGCCGGGTCCGCGACGAATTCGTCCGCGCCGCGCGCAACGCGCTCGACGCCGGCTTCGACCTGGTCGAGCTGCATGGCGCCAATGGCTACCTGATCGACCAGTTCCTCGCCAGCGCCAGCAACCGGCGCAGCGATGCCTATGGCGGTAGCCTGGAGAACCGCGCGCGGTTCCTGCTGGAGATCGTCGACGCGCTGGTCGCCGCGGTCGGTGCCGAGCGCGTCGGCCTGCGCCTGTCGCCCTGGGGCACGATCAACGACATGCACGACGACGAGCCGGAAGCGATGACCCTTTACCTCGCCGAAGCCCTGCAGCGACGCGGCATCGCCTACCTGCACCTGGCCGAGTGGGAATGGAGCGGCGGCCCGGCCTACCCGCAAGGCTTCCGCGAGCGCCTGCGCGAACGCTTCCGCGCGCCGCTGATCGTCTGCGGCAACTACGACGCCGAGCGCGCCGAAGCGATACTCCAGGCCGGACTGGCCGACGCGGTGGCGATCGGCCGGCCGTTCATCGCCAACCCCGACCTGGTCGAGCGGATCCGTCTCGGCGCGCCGCTGGCCGAGGCCAACCAGGCGCGGTTCTACGGTGGCGACGCCGCCGGCTACACCGATTACCCGACCCTCGGCCAGTCCGCTACGGCCTGATTCCCTTCCCTCCCATGCATCGTTCCCGGGCGCGGCCACGGCTGCGCTCGCGGAGGAGTCTTGCCGTGCTATTGCCGATCCTCCTGCTGGCCGCCGCCGGCTTCACCATCCTGACCACCGAGTTCGTCATCGTCGGCCTGCTCCCGGCGCTTGCCGCAGACCTCCAGGTCAGCGTCGCCCAGGCCGGCCTGCTGGTCAGCCTGTTCGCCTTCAGCGTCGCCGCCTTCGGTCCGTTCCTCACCGCCGCGCTGGCGGGCGTCGAACGCAAGCGGCTGTTCGTCGCCTGCCTGCTGCTGTTCGCCGCGGCCAATGCGCTGGCCGCCGTGGCCGGCGATATCTGGACGATGGCCGTGGCGCGCTTCGTCCCGGCCCTGGCGCTCCCGGTGTTCTGGGCCATGGCCAGCGAAACCGCCGCGCACCTGGCCGGCCCCTCGCGCGAAGGGCGCGCCGTGGCGCTGGTGTTCTTCGGCATCGTCGCCGCCACCGTGCTCGGCATTCCCATCGGCACGCTGATCGCCGACGCCTGGGGTTGGCGCCTGGCATTCGCCGCACTCGCCGCGCTGGCCCTGGCCAAGGCGCTGCTGCTGGCCGCCTGGCTGCCGCGCATTCCCGGACGGCCGGGTGTCTCGCTGCGCAGCCAGGCGAGCGTGTTGCGCCAACCGCTGGTGCTCGGCCACCTGTTGCTGTCGCTGCTGGTCTTCACCGGCATGTTCACCCCCTACACCTACCTGGCCGACATCCTCCAGCGCCTGGCCGGCTTCAGCGGTTCGCTGGTCGGCTGGACGCTGATGGGCTTCGGCGCGGTAGGCCTGCTCGGCAACTGGCTCGGCGGGCGCCTGGTGGATCGCAGCCCACTGGGCGCAACCCTGCTGTTCGTCCTGCTGATGGCGCTGGGCATGCTCGCCCTGGTGCCGACCCTCGGCAACGCCTGGCTGCTCGCCGCCACCCTGGCGACCTGGGGCGTGGCCCAGGCAGCACTGTTCATCGTCGGCCAGGTGCGGGTGATGAAGTCCGCGCCGCGGGCCCCGGCGTTCGCCGCCTCGCTGAACATCTCCGCCTGCAACGCCGGGATCGGCATCGGCGCCCTCGCCGGCAGCCGGGTGATCGACGGCAGCGGCCTGGCGCCGCTCGGCGAGGTCGGCGCGCTGGTCTGCCTGGCGGCGATGGCCGTGGCCCTGCTGCTGATGCTGGCGCCACGCCAAGCTGCCACCGAGCCGTCCCTCGGCGGCCACATCCCTCACTGACCCCACCAAGGAAGCACAACCATGATCCTCGATAGACTCTGCCGCGGCCTCCTGGCCGGCATCGCCCTGACCTTCTCCCTGGGCGGCTTCGCCGCCGAGGAATTCCCCGTCCCGAATGGCTTCGAAAGCGCCTACCGGGAAGTCGACGGTGTGAAGCTGCACTACGTGAAAGGCGGCCAGGGGCCGCTGGTGATGCTGGTGCACGGCTTCGGCCAGACCTGGTACGAATGGCACCAACTGATGCCGGAACTGGCCAAGCGCTTCACCGTGATCGCGCCGGACCTGCCCGGCCTCGGCCAGTCCGAGCCGCCGAAGACCGGCTATAGCGGCGAACAGGTCGCCGTCTACTTGCACAAGCTGGCCCGGCAATTCAGCCCGGATCGCCCGTTCGACCTGGTGGCCCACGACATCGGTATCTGGAACACCTACCCGATGGTGGTGAAGAACCAGGCCGACATCGCCCGCCTGGTGTACATGGAAGCGCCGATCCCGGACGCGCGGATCTACCGCTTCCCGGCCTTCACCGCCCAGGGCGAGTCGCTGGTCTGGCACTTCAGTTTCTTCGCCGCCGACGACCGCCTGGCGGAAACCCTGATCGCCGGCAAGGAACGCTTCTTCCTCGAGCACTTCATCAAGTCCCATGCCAGCAACACCGAGGTGTTCAGCGAGCGCCTGCTGGATCTGTACGCCAGGTCGTACGCCAAGCCGCACAGCCTGAACGCCTCGTTCGAGTACTACCGCGCGTTGAACGAGAGCGTGCGGCAGAACGCCGAACTGGCGAAGACCCGCCTGCAGATGCCAACCATGACCCTCGCCGGCGGCGGCCACGGCGGCATGGGCACGTTCCAGCTGGAGCAGATGAAAGCCTATGCGGAGGACGTCGAAGGCCATGTCCTGCCCGGCTGCGGCCACTGGCTGCCGGAAGAGTGCGCAGCGCCGATGAATCGCCTGGTGATCGACTTCCTCAGCCGCGGTCGCTGAGTCGTCCCGGTCCGGGCGATCAGAACTGCTCGCCCGGGCAGAACAGGCAGCGCAGCAGCAGGGTCATGAGCACGACAGCGCCGGAAACCAGCAGGTAAGGCAACGGGGAGAACAGGTCGTCCTGGTCCTTGCCATCGTGCTCACTACTCATGCTCTCACCTCGAGAATCGTCATGGCGGAAAAGACGCAGGATATGCACTTGCCGTCCTTGAAAGTGCACGGCGAAGTGTTCGAAGACTATAGAAACGAAGCGATCGAGTTCAATTACATCTGTGTCAGCTTGCTGTCGGCAAAACGTCAGCGGAAAGACAACGGAATATATTTCCCGATAATGCTTGCGGGGTCTGCCGCGCGCCGCCCCCAGGCTCTCCCAGCGTGAGGAATAGCCTCGGCGAAGGAAAAACCCACTTACAATGACCCCGACCCGGAATTATTCCGCCAAGTGGGCTCCGTTTCGGAAAAAAGCGACTCGCAGCACTGTTTCGGTGCAATAACGTCACATGTGAAAGTTTCGATTAAGTTTTCCGTTATCGATTATCCATAAATACGTTTGATCGCTCTCCGGACGTTTCATAGATTGCACGCCTTCACTCTCTGCGAGGCATTCCCGTGACGCATCCAGCGACCGTCTACAGCCTGTCCACCCGCCTGCTGCACTGGAGCATGGCGTTCTGTTTCATCGGCGCGATCGTGCTGGCCTATTTCGTCATCTGGGTGCTCGGCCACGACCACCCGCAGCGCCTGCCGGTACTCAACCTGCACTGGGTGCTGGGCCTGCTGGTCGGCCTGCTGCTGATCCCTCGGATCGTCTCACGGCTGCGCGGGCCGCGCCTGCCAGCGGTCCCCGGCACGCCGCTGGAGCACCGCCTGGCGCACTACGCGCACCTGTCGCTGTATGCCTTGATGCTGGTGATGCCGCTCACCGGCTACGTCGGCACCCGCCTGCCCACCGACTTCGGCCTGTTCGTGGTACCCAGCTTCAAGGACACCGCGCTGTTCGCCTGGATTTCGCAAACCTGGAACCTGAGCTGGGAGGCATTCGAGAAGCCCTTCGACGCCGTTCACCGCGTGGTCGGCCTGTGGCTGAGCACCTCGGTGGTGCTGCTCCATGCGCTCGCCGCCGGCTATCACCAGTGGGTCCGCCGCGACGGCACCCTGGAGCGCATGCTCGGCCGTCGCCAGCGCCGCTGAGCGGGGCCCTTCGTCGGCTCTCGCGGCGGCTCGGCGACGATCTGCTATAGAGGTAGGGACACGCAGGGAAAACCTCGCCGCCCCGAGGCTCCTCCGTGGCAACCACAGGCGTCGCGCAGGTAGCCGGGTCGGCCTCCGACAGAGAGGAGCACGCCATGGCCAGCCTGCACTGCCAGCATCGCAGCTACACCATCACCGCCGACGTCGTCGAGCATCCGGGCATTCCCACGCCCTGGGCCGGTGGCTGCCACATCACCGATCCCGAAGGCCACACCAGCAAGCGCATCGCCCTGCCCGTGCGCTTCGCCTTCCTCGCCAACCTGGAAAACGCCCAGCGCGCCTCCATCGCCCACGGCAAATGGCTGGTGGACCAGCGCCTGGACCGCGGCAAGGCGCTGTTCTGAAGCGCACAACGAAAACGGCCCTCGCAAGGAGGGCCGTCGTTCATCGCGGCGCCGCTCAGGCGCTGCCGGCTTCAGCGGTTTCGCTGCGCCGTCGCGGCGGCGCGCCATGGCTGTCGTCGCCGGCCAGCGGCACTTCGTTGCCCTGGGCGTCGTACAGCTTGCCGTCGAGGAAATAGTCGCCTTCGTGCAGGGCGGCGATGTCCTGGTAGCGCAGGGTCCGCTCGCTGGCGGCGACGAACACCGACTGCTGGTCGGAGTTGCCGGCAGTGAAGTGGTTGAACGCCAGGTTGAGCAGGATCGCCATGATCGCCGAGGAACTGATGCCGGAATGGAAGATGGTGGCGAACCAACTGGGGAAGTGATCGTAGAACGTCGGCGCGGCGATCGGGATCATGCCGAAGCCGATCGAAGTGGCGACGATGATCAGGTTCATGTTGTTGCGGTAGTCCACCTTCGACAGGGTGCGGATGCCGCTGGCGGCGACCGTGCCGAACAACACGATGCCGGCGCCGCCGAGCACGGCGGTGGGCACCGCGGCGATCACCCGGCCCATCACCGGCAGCAGGCCGAGGATCACCAGGAACAACCCGCCGGTGGCGACCACGTAGCGGCTCTTGATCCCGGTCACCGCCACCAGGCCGACGTTCTGGGCGAAGGCGCTCTGGGTGAAGGAGCCGAAGATCGGCGCCAGCATGCTGGAGAACATGTCCGCGCGCAGGCCGTTGCCCAGGCGCCGCGAGTCGACCTTGGTGTCGATGATCTCGCCTACCGCGAGGATGTCCGCCGAGGTTTCCACCAGGGTCACCATGATCACGATGCACATCGAGATGATCGCGGCGACCTGGAAGGTCGGCATGCCGAAGTGGAACGGCGTGGGAAACGCCACCAGCGGGCCTTCGGTGACCTTGGAGAAGTCGGCCATGCCGAGGAACACCGCGATGACGGTGCCGATGACCATCGCCAGGAGGATCGACAGGCGCGAGATCGAGGCGCTGCCGAGCTTGCTCAGCAGCAGCACGATGACCAGGGTGATCGCCGCCAGGCCGATGTTGGCCATGCTGCCGAAGTCCGGCGCGTGGCTGTTGCCGCCCATCGCCCAGCGCGCGGCGACCGGCATCAGGGTCAGGCCGATGGTGGTGATGACGATGCCGGTCACCAGCGGCGGGAAGAATTTGGTGATGCGCGAAAAGATCGGCGTGATCAGCAACCCGATCAGCGAGGCCGCCATCACCGCGCCGAGCACTGCGGGAATGCCGCCGCTGCCACCGCTGCCGATGATCGCCACCATGGTCGCCACGCCAGCGAAGGACACCCCCTGGACCAGCGGCAACTGACAGCCGAAGAACGGCACGCCGAGGGTTTGCAGCAGGGTCGCCAGGCCGCCGGCGAACAGCGAAGCGGCGATCAGCAGGCCGATGTCGCCGGGCGCGAGGCCAGCGGCCTGGCCGAGGATCAGGGGGACCGCGACGATACCGCCATACATGGTCAGCACATGTTGCAGGCCGTAGGCCATGTTGGCGCCGACACCGAGGTTCTCGTCTTCAGGCCGTGGAACGGATGGAGTTCCGGAGGACGTCGTTTTCATGGTGCGCTGTTCTCGCTTTTATTGTTGTGCGCACACTGTAGACAATTCGATCCGAAAATATCCAGAAGAATGTATACAAAAATTCCAACAAATCTGTGACAGCGCTGCCGCCGGTCACCTCCGCTCGCGCGCTTATCCGCGCGCCAGACAGTTTCCTTCCTGCTGCGCCATCCTCCCAGCCCCGACCAACGGCCATGGGCCCGCGCCGAAGGGCATTAACGATAGAAAGCCGCCCTCCATCCCGCCAGCGAGCTATCAGCAATTCTTCCGCGAAAAGTTGATGAAATTCACATTTCAGGAATTACGCCAGGACAGCCCGGAAAGCGCTCCTAGTCTGGCAGTCAGGCCGTGCCCGAGGCGACATTTCGGGCAATAGCGCCATGCCATCAACGGCTTATCGATCATCGCCTCACAAGGAACGGAGTCTCATGAGCAACAAGAACAATCTCAGATACGCACTCGGCGCCCTCGCCCTCTCGGTTTCCGCCGCATCCCTGGCGGCGCCTTCGGAAGCGCAACAGTTCACCGAGTTCTGGACCCCCGGCAAACCCAACCCGTCGATCTGCAAATCGCCGTTGCTGGTCAGCACCCCGCTTGGCCTGCCGCGCTGCCTGCAAGCCAGCAACGTGGTCAAGCGCCTGCAGAAGCTGGAAGACATCGCCAGCCTCAACGACGGCAACCGCGCCGCCGCCACGCCGGGCTACCAGGCCTCCGTCGACTACGTGAAGCAGACCCTGCAGAAAGCCGGCTACAAGGTCAGCGTGCAGCCCTTCCCGTTCACCGCCTACTACCCGAAAGGCCCGGGTAGCCTGAGCGCCACCGTGCCGCAGCCGGTCACCTACGAATGGGAGAAGGATTTCACCTACCTGTCGCAGACCGAGGCAGGCGACGTCACCGCCAAGGTGGTCCCGGTGGACCTGTCCCTCGGCGCCGGCAACACCTCCACCAGCGGTTGCGAAGCGGAAGACTTCGCCAACTTCCCGGCCGGCTCGATCGCGCTGATCCAGCGCGGCACCTGCAACTTCGAGCAGAAGGCCGAGAACGCCGCGGCCGCCGGCGCCGCCGGGGTGATCATCTTCAACCAGGGCAACACCGACGACCGCAAGGGCCTGGAGAACGTCACCGTGGGCGAGTCCTACGAGGGCGGCATCCCGGTGATCTTCGCCACCTACGACAACGGTGTGGCCTGGTCGCAGACCCCGGACCTGCAGTTGCACCTGGTGGTCGACGTGGTACGCAAGAAGACCGAGACCTACAACGTGGTCGCCGAGACCCGTCGCGGCAACCCGAACAACGTGGTGATGGTCGGCGCGCACCTCGACTCGGTGTTCGAAGGCCCCGGTATCAACGACAACGGTTCGGGCAGCGCCGCCCAACTGGAGATGGCCGTGCTGCTGGCCAAGGCGCTGCCGGTCAACAAGGTGCGCTTCGCCTGGTGGGGCGCCGAGGAAGCCGGCCTGGTGGGCTCGACCCACTACGTGCAGAACCTCGCCCCGGAAGAGAAGAAGAAGATCAAGGCCTACCTGAACTTCGACATGATCGGCTCGCCGAACTTCGGCAACTTCATCTATGACGGCGACGGTTCCGACTTCGGCCTCCAGGGTCCGCCCGGCTCGGCCGCCATCGAGCGCCTGTTCGAAGCCTACTTCCGCCTGCGCGGCCAGCAATCGGAAGGCACCGAGATCGACTTCCGCTCCGACTACGCCGAGTTCTTCAACAGCGGCATCGCTTTCGGCGGCCTGTTCACCGGCGCCGAGGGCCTGAAGACCGAAGAGCAGGCGCAGAAGTACGGCGGCACCGCCGGCAAGGCCTACGACGAGTGCTACCACAGCAAGTGCGACGGCATCGCCAACATCAACCAGGACGCCCTGGAGATCCACAGCGACGCCATGGCCTTCGTGACCAGCTGGCTGTCGCTGTCGACCAAGGTGGTCGACGACGAGATCGCCGCCGCCGGGCAGAAAGCACAATCGCGGTCGCTGCAGATGCAGAAGAGCGCCAGCCAGATCGAACGCTGGGGTCACGACTTCATCAAGTAACCGCAACTACCCTGCGCCGGGCCGCCGGCGCAGGTTCCCCATCCAGGCCCGGCTCATCCACCGGGCCTTTTTTCATTGGCGCGCGATCACTCCACCGCTTCCAGCAGGGTCGCCACGCCCTGGCCGCCGGCGATGCACTGGGTGGCGATGGCATAGCGCCCGCCGGTGCGCCGCAGCAACGCGGCGGCCTTGCCGGTGATCCGCGCGCCGGTGGCGCCCAGCGGATGGCCGATGGCCAGGGCGCCGCCATCCAGGTTGATCCTGTCCATGTCCAGCCCCAGTTCACGGATGCAGGCGATGGATTGGCTGGCGAAGGCCTCGTTGATCTCCACCAGGTCGATGTCGGCGATGCCCAGCCCGGCCCGTTGCAGAACCTTGCGCGTCGCCTGCACCGGACCCATGCCCATGATCTCCGGCGCACAACCGGCCACCGCCACCGCCTTGATCCGCGCCAGGATCGCCAGCCCGTGGCGGCGCGCGAATTCCTCGCTACAGACCAGCAGCGCGGCGCTGCCATCGGTGAGCGGCGACGAGGTGGCGGCGGTGACGCTGCCGCCGAACGCCGGCTTCAGTTGGGCTAGGCTCTCCAGGTTGGTACCCGGGCGGATGCAGCCATCCTCGGCGACCCGGCCGGCAGGGGTGTCGATGGCGACGATCTCCTCGCGCAGCAAGCCGGCCTCGCGCGCGGCGACTGCCTTGGCGTGGGAGCGTACGGCCATCTCTTCCTGCTCGACGCGGCTGACGGCGTAGCGCTCGGCGACATTCTCGGCGGTCTGCCCCATGCTCATGTATACCGCCGGATAGTCCTGCAGCAACGCGGGATTGGGCGACAGGTTGAAGCCGCCCATCGGCACCCGGGTCATCGACTCCACCCCGGCGGCGATGAAGGCTTCTCCGGCACCCAGCAGGACTTGCCCGGCGGCGTAGTGGACAGCGCTCATGGACGAACCGCAGAAACGGTTGAGGGTCGCGCCGCCGAGGCTCTGCGGGAAGCCGGCGCGGAAACTGGCGATGCGCGCGATGTTCATGCCCTGTTCCGCCTCCGGATAGGCGCAGCCCATGACCACGTCCTCCAGCTGAACAGGGTCGAGATCGAGTTTCTCCACCAGGCCCTTGAGCACCGCGGCGGCCAGGTCATCCGGGCGGATATCGACCAGCGCGCCTTTCCTGGCGAAGTGGAACGGCGAACGGGCGTAACCGGCGATAACGACTGAAATCGGCGACATGAGGATATCTCCGTGAGATGGATTGGCTGGATCGCAGGAAGATATTACGCGCATAATATTTATTGAATGACAGTCGAAATACAATTTGACCGAAAAAGCCGCAGGGCTCGCCGAAACGCCCTCAGACTTCGTTCAATTCGCTGATATGCCGATACTCGGCCCCCAGCTCCCGGGCCAGGCGCTCGGCCTTGCCCAGGCGCAGCGGGCCGCTTTCGAGGTCGATCAGCAGACTCGGGCAGGCAGCCTCCGGCAGCGCCGGCCAGTCGCGCAGGCGGCCGTCGGTAAGCACCAGCAGACGCTGATGCTCGGCGGGTTTCTGCCGCTGTCGGCGCGCCAGCCAGCCAGCAGCCTGGTGCAGGGCGTCGAGCAGCGGCGTACCGCCGCCGGCGCCCAGCTGGCGTAGCCAGTCCTGCAACTCCCGCGAAGCCTTCTGCCCCTGCCAGAGCCATTGCGCCTGCTGCCCGGTGGCGTGCAGCACGGCCAGGCGGACGCGCTGCCGATAGGCCTCCTCGAACAGCGTCGCCAACAACCCCTTGGCCTGGGCCAGAGCGCCGTACCGGCGGGTGCTGGCGGAGGCATCGACGATCACCAGCCAGAGTTCGCCCGGGCGCCGGCTGCGCGGCTGGCGAAGCAGGTCGCGGCGCTGTCGGGGACGTCCGCGCAGCAGGGTCGGCAACCATTGGATGGCGCCCTCCGCACCCTGGCTCAGGGCGCCGCCAAGACCGCCGCGCAGGGCTCCGGGTCTGCTCCTGGCATCCGCACCCATGACCGAGCGCGGGCGGATGCTCAGGGCTTTTTTGGCCAGCGCGGCAGCTCGCGGGCGGTCCCCATGGCCACCGGCCGAGCCGGCAATTCGCCCCACTGCCCTTCGCCGTCGCCGGCGCGCTCCGGGAGCGCGGCAGGGGCCGCGGGCGGTGGCGGTGGATTGGCCGCCGATGGCGGCGGGCTCGACTGGCGACGGCGATGCAGCAGGGCGAAATGTTCCACCGCATCGATGTCCTCCGCCTCGATCCGCTCGCCGCCGCGCCAGGCCGCATGGGCGCGCGCCGCGCGCAGCCAGACCAGGTCGGCGCGCAGGCCATCGACAGCCGCCTCGAAGCAGCGTCGGGCGATGCTGTCCAGCGCCGCATCGTCCAGGGGAATCCGCGCCAGTTGCCGGCGTGCCTCGGCGCAACGGCGGCGCAGGTTGTCCTGCTGGCCTTCCCAACGTTCGACGAAGGCCTGCGGGTCGGCATCGAAGGCCAGCCGGCGACGGATGATCTCTGCCCGCTCGGCCGGCGGCGGCTGGGTGTCGAGGCGCACGTTGAGGCCGAAACGGTCGAGCAGTTGCGGGCGCAGTTCGCCCTCTTCCGGGTTCATCGTGCCGATCAGCACGAAACGCGCCGGATGCCGGTGGGAAATGCCATCGCGCTCGACCAGGTTGACGCCGCTGGCGGCGACGTCGAGCAACAAATCCACCAGGTGGTCCGGTAGCAGGTTCACCTCGTCGACGTAGAGCACGCCGCCGTCGGCCTTGGCCAGCACGCCCGGGGAAAACCGCGCGCGACCTTCGCCGAGGGCGGCGTCCAGGTCGAGGCTGCCGACGATGCGCTCCTCGCTGGCGCCCAGCGGCAGGGTAACGAACTCGCCCGCCGGCAGCAGTTCGGCGACGCCCCGCGCCAGGGTCGACTTGGCCATTCCGCGCGGCCCCTCGATCAGTACCCCGCCGATCGCCGGATCGACCGCGGCCAGGCACAGCGCCAGCTTCAGTTCGTCGGCGGCGACCACGGCGGACAGGGGGTAATGCACGGTAGCGCTCATGGGGATTCCTGCGGCGGACGGACGGAAATACGGACCGCCAAGTCTATCAGGCCGGCGGCGCCGGTATCGAACCGTGAAACAGTCGTTGAACCGGCCGCCTCGCTTGCAGTAAGCTCGGGACTCGTTCACGGGAGAAACCCATGCCGCACACCCGCCATCCGCACCTGCATTCCAGCGCCTCGCGCCCTGGCCTGTCGTTGCGCGCGCGTGCGCCGCAGGCACCCCGTGCCGCGTATTTCTTCGGGTATTGGTTTAGCCACTCCGGCGCCTGATACCCCAACGGCGCCCACGGTATACGGGACGCCTACCCTGCACACGCAAACCCCCGGTCGGCTCCCCGACCGGGGGTTTTGTTTTTCCGGCCCGTTTTTCCGGCCCACAAGGCCACAACCACAGACCAACGCACAGGACATCGATCATGACCGCATACCGCTACCGCACTGGCTACCCGCTCAACACCTGGCGATTTAGCGACGGCCGCCAGCCGCTCGCCAACCCACGACATTGCCGAACACCTCGATAGGGCACGACGCGCGCGGGATGCCCGCCGCCAGCCCAGGAAGCCAGACCATGAACTCATCCGTATCCGCACTGACCGCCCTTTCGCCGAACGCCCAGGCCGTCGCCCTGCCCAGCGCCACCGCCCGTACCGCCCTGGAACGCCTGCCCAGCCCGCTCGAACTCAAGGCTCGCCAGCCGTTGCCGCTGGAGCTGGCCAGCCAGGTCGCCGCCAGCCGCGACGCCATCCGCGCCATCCTCGACGGCGACGACCCACGCCTGCTGGTGGTAGTCGGTCCCTGTTCGATCCACGATCCCCGCTCCGCCCTCGAATACGCCGAACGCCTCGCCGCGCTGAGCGACGAACTCGACGGCCAGTTGCTCCTGGTGATGCGCGCCTACGTGGAAAAGCCACGCACCACGGTGGGCTGGAAGGGCCTCGCCTACGACCCGCACCTGGATGGCAGCGACGACATGGCCGCCGGCCTGGCGCTATCCCGGCAACTGATGCTGGACATGCTGCGCCTCGGCCTGCCGCTGGCCACCGAACTCCTGCAACCGCTGGCCGCCGGCTACTTCGACGACCTGCTGAGCTGGGCGGCGATCGGCGCGCGCACCAGCGAATCGCAGATCCACCGCGAGCTGGTCAGCGGCCTCGGCCTGCCGGTGGGCTTCAAGAACGGCACCGACGGCGGCGTCGGCATCGCCTGCGACGCGATCCGTTCGGCGGCCCACGGCCACCGCCATTTCGGCCTCGACCCGCACGGTCACCCGGCGCTGATCGAGACCCGCGGCAATCCGGACACCCATGTGGTGCTGCGCGGCGGCCGCCACGGTTCGAACTACGGTCCCGAGCAGGTGCAGGCCGTACGCCAGGCCCTGGAAAGCCAGGGCATCGCCACGCGGATGATGGTCGATTGCAGTCACGCCAACAGCGGCAAGAACCCGCTGAACCAGCCCGGCGTCCTCGCCAGCGTGCTGGACCAGCGCCTGGTCGGCGCCAGCGACCTGGTCGGGGTAATGCTGGAAAGCCACCTGTTCGACGGTTGCCAGGCGCTCGGCGGCGAACTGCGCTACGGCGTCTCGATCACCGACGGCTGCCTCGGCTGGGAAGGCACCGAGCGGATTCTCCGCGACGCCGCCCGGCGGCTCGCCGAGGGGCGCTGAAAGCGGCGCGAGCGGCCATGCCGCTCCGCTATTCCTCTTCGACGTCCAGCAGCAGGTTCTCCAGGGCCTCGCGATAGGCCCCCGGCTCCTGCCAGAGCCCGCGCCGCTGCGCCTCCACCAGGCGCTCGGCCATGTCGCGCAAGGCTTGCGGATTGTGCTGGCGGACGAACTCGCGGGTCTCCGCGTCGAGCAGGTAGGCGTCGGCCAGCAGCGCGTACTGGTGGTCGTCGATCAGCTCGCTGGTGGCATCGAAGGCGCACAGGTAGTCCACCGTCGCCGCCAGTTCGAAGGCACCCTTGTAGCCGTGGCGCTTCATCCCGGCGATCCACTTCGGATTCACCGCCCGCGCCCGCACCACCCGGTTGAGTTCTTCCTTGAGCGTGCGGATGCGCGGGTTGTCCGGCTGGCTGTGGTCGCCGTGGTAACTGGCCACCGGCGCGCCGCGCAGGGTTTCCACCGCCGCCAGCATGCCGCCCTGGAACTGGTAGTAGTCGTTGGAATCGAGCAGGTCGTGCTCGCGGTTGTCCTGGTTGTGCAGCACCGCCTGCAGGCGTTCCAGGCGCTGGGCGAAGCGTTCCCGCGCCGGCGTGCCGTCGTCGGCGGCACCGTAGGCGTAGCCGCCCCAGTTCAGGTAGACCTCGGCAAGGTCGGCGCGGGTCTCCCACAGCCGCTCTTCGATTGCGCCCTGCACGCCGGCGCCGTAGGCACCCGGCTTGGCGCCGAAGATCCGCCAGCCGGCCTGCCGGCGCGCCTCCGCCGGCGCCGTACCCTGCGCCTCGAGGCGCTGGCGTTCCAGGCGTACGCGAGCGGCCAGCGGGTTCAACTCCTCCGCCTCGTCCAGCTCGGCGACCGCCTGCACCGCCGCATCGAACAGGCGGATCAGGTTGGCGAAGGCGTCGCGGAAGAACCCGGAGACCCGCAGCGTCACGTCGACCCGCGGGCGGTCCAGCAGGGAGACCGGGAGGATCTCGAAATCGGCGACGCGCTGGCTGCCGGCCTGCCAGACCGGTCGCACGCCGAGCAGGGCCAGGGCCTGGGCGATGTCGTCGCCGCCGGTGCGCATGGTCGCCGTGCCCCACACCGAGAGGCCGAGCTGGCGCAGGTGATCGCCATGTTCCTGCAGGTGACGCTCGAGCAGCAGATTGGCCGACTGGAAGCCGATGCGCCAGGCGGTCGGGGTCGGCAGGTTGCGCACGTCCACCGAGAAGAAGTTGCGTCCGGTGGGCAGCACATCGAGTCGCCCGCGACTCGGCGCGCCGCTCGGACCGGCCGGTACGAAGCGCCCTTCGAGGGCTGCCAGCAGTCCGTCGATCTCGGCCGCGCCACAGGCGTCCAGGGTCGGTGCCACCTGTTCGCACAAGCCGCGCAACACCTCGCCGCTGGCACGCCAGGCGGCAGGCGGCGATTCGCCGCCCAGGCAGCGTTCTATCCAGTGCAACGCCAGCAATTCCAGGCGTTCGCGGGTATCCCCGAGGGTACGCCAGGGCTCCCCGCCCCGCTCTTCCAGGCAGCCCGGCCGCGCGCCCTGCCAGGCCTCGCCCATGTCGCAGGCCAGCGGATCGAAGCCCAGGCCAAGGTCGTCCGCCAGGCTCTTCAGCAACCCGGCGTTGGCGCCCTTGCCATCGCCGCGCGGAACCCGCAGCAGCGCCAGCAGGGTATCCAGGCGCAATCGCCCGCTCGGCGATTCGCCGAACACATGCAGGCCGTCGCGGATCTGCGACTCCTTCAGGTCGCAGAGATAGGCGTCCAGCTGCGGCAGCCAACTGTCCGGATCGTCGCTGAGCTGCAAGCCGATCTCGCGGTCGAGACGGTTGTCGCGCAGGAGGACGAGAATCTCGCCGCGCAACTGTTCGGCGCGGCGCGGGTCGAGCAGCGAGGCATCGTAGAACTCGTCGGCCAGGCGCTCCAGGTCGCGCAACGGGCCGTAGCTCTCGGCGCGGGTCAGCGGCGGCATCAGGTGGTCGATGATCACCGCCTGGGTGCGGCGCTTGGCCTGGGCGCCCTCCCCCGGGTCGTTGACGATGAACGGATAGATGTTCGGCAGCGGACCGAGCAACGCGTCCGGCCAGCATTCGGCGGACAGGCCGACTCCCTTGCCCGGCAGCCATTCCAGGTTGCCGTGCTTGCCGACGTGCAGCAGGGCATCGGCGCGGTAGGCGTGGCGCAGCCAGAAGTAGAACGCCAGGTAGCCGTGCGGCGGCACCAGGTCGGGATCGTGGTAGATCGCTGCCGGATCGAGCTGATAGCCGCGCGCCGGCTGGATGCCGACGAAGGTCAGGCCATAGCGCAGGCCGGCGACCATCATCCGCCCGTCGCGGAACATCGGGTCCTGTTGCGGTTCGCCCCAGCGCGCCAGCACCGCCTGGCGATTGCGCTCCGGCAGGCGTGCGAAGCAGGCCAGGTAGTCGTCCAGCGCCAGGCTCTGGGCGCAGGGCCGTAGGTCGAGATGCTCCAGGTCGTTGCTGACGCCGCCGAGCAACTGGCGGATCAGCTCGGTTCCGCTGGCGGGCAGTCCGTCGACCGGGTAGCCCTGCTGGCGCAGGGCACGAAGGATGTTCAGCGCCGCCGCCGGGGTGTCCAGGCCGACGCCGTTGCCGATCCGGCCATCGCGGGTCGGGTAGTTGGCCAGCACCAGCGCCACCCGTTTTTCCGCGTTTGGCTTGCGCGCCAGCTCGGCCCAGCGCCGCGCCAGTTCGGCGACGAAATCCATGCGCTCGTCGTCGGCGAGATAGCAGACCACGTCGCTCTCGCTGCGTTCGCTGCGCCAGGCCAGGCCCTTGAAACTGATCGGCCGGGTGACGATGCGTCCGTCCAGCTCCGGCAGCGCCACGTGCATGGCCAGGTCGCGAGGCCCCAGGCCTTGCGGGTTGTCCAGCCAGAGCGGGCGGTTGTCCAGCGAGCAGATCGCCTGCAACACCGGCACGTCGCGACGGAACGGACGCAACTCGGGCGCCTCCGGATTGGACTGGGCGAAACCGGTGGTATTGACGATCAGCGCGGCGTCGCTGCGCTCCAGCCAGTCTTCCACCTGCGCCAGGCAGGCGCTTTCCTTGAGGCTGGCCAGCGCGATCGGCAACGGGTTGAGCCCCTGCGCCGCGAGGCGCTCGCAGAAGCGTGCGATGAAGGCGGTGTTGGCTGCCTGCAGGTGGGTGCGATAGAACAGCAACCCGACCACCGGACGCCCGGCCTGCCAGTCGGCACGCCAGTGTTCCAGGGTCGCCTCGGCATGCCGTGGATGGAACAGCGCCACCCGCGGCAGCGCCTGCGGTTCGCGCCAGGCGTAGTCGCGGCCGAGGCACTGGCTGGCCAGGCAGCGGTAGAACTGCCCGGCGTTCTCAAGGCCGCCCTGGCGCAAGTATTGCCAGAAGCGCTCGGCCTGCTCCGCCGGCAGGTTGCCGAGGGCGCTCAGCTCCGGGTCGGGGCGGTCGTCGCCGGGCACCGGGATCAGCAGCGCGCCGCGCTCGGCCAGCGCCACCAGTTGCTCCACGCCGTAGCGCCAGTAGCCGATGCCGCCGTGCAGCGAAAGCAGGATCACCCGCGCGTGCCGCAGCACTTCGTCGACGTAGAGGTCCACCGAGGCGTGGTTCTGCAACTGCATGGGGTTGGCCAGGCGCAGGCTCGGGTAGTCGTCCGGCAGCGCACGGGCGGCCTCGGCCAGCAATGCCAGGTGCGAATCGCCGCTGCAGAGGATCACCAGCTCGGCGGGAGTCTGGGCCAGGTGGGCGATGCCGTCGTCGGGAACGAAGCCGCCAGGTTGGGTGCGCAACAGGTGCATGGACGTTCTACCGGTAGGACGCAAGAAGCTGGGGCCGGCGAATCGCCATCGCCGGCCCCGGCCGGGGATCACGGATCAGGCAAGCGCTGTGCGCAGCTGGTTGGCGATGGCGGCCTGGTCCAGCTCCTGGCCGATCACCACCAGCCGGGTACTGCGGGCTTCGTCGGCCAGCCACTTGCGGTCGAAATGCCTGTCGAAGCGCTTGCCGACGCCCTGCACCAACAGGCGCATGGGCTTGCCCGGAATGGCGGCGAACCCCTTGATGCGAAGTATGTCGTGACGCTCCACCAGCTCGCCGAGGGCCTCGAGCAGCGCAGCTTCCTCCACCTCGGGGAGATCGACGTGGAAGGAGTCGAACTCGTCGTGGTCGTGGTCCTCGTGGCCTTCATGGTCGTGGTGGGTCGGCCGGCCGTCGATGTGCAGCTCGGCCTCGGCGTTGAGGCCCAGCAAGACCGGGAGCGGCAGCTCGCCCCGGCTCGCCTCGACGATCTTCACCGCCGCCGGCAGCTCCCTGGCGATCTCCGCGCGGACCCGCACCAGGGCCTCGGCGTCGAGCTGGTCGGCCTTGTTCAGGATCACCAGGTCGGCGCTGGCCAACTGGTCCTCGAACAGTTCGTGCAACGGTGATTCATGGTCGAGGTTGGGGTCCTGGCGGCGTTGCTGGTCCACCTGCTCGGGATGGGCGGCGAAGGTGCCGGCCGCCACCGCCGGGCTGTCGACCACGGTGATCACCGCGTCGACCGTGCAGGCGTTGCGGATTTCCGGCCACTGGAAAGCCTGCACCAGCGGCTTGGGCAGGGCCAGGCCGCTGGTCTCGATGAGGATCTGGTCAAGGTCGCCGCGGCGCGCCACCAGCTCGCGCATCACCGGGAAGAACTCTTCCTGCACGGTGCAGCACAGGCAACCGTTGGCCAGCTCGAAAACGCGGCCCTGCGCCTCTTCTTCGCTGCAACCGATGGAACATTGCTTGAGGATCTCGCCGTCGATGCCGAGTTCGCCGAACTCGTTGACGATCACCGCGATGCGCCGGCCTTCGGCGTTGTCCAGCATGTGCCGGAGCAAGGTGGTCTTGCCGGCGCCGAGGAAGCCGGTGACGATGGTGACGGGGAGTTTCGCCAGGGTTTTCATGGGCAGCCCTTGTTCAGCTCGGCGGGCATGCGGACGAGTGGCGCGGACGCAGGGGCCGCGCAACGGATTCGCCACCGGATCACCCCGCCCGGTTGTATGGAAGTCTTGTCCCCGGGCATCGCGCCACGGGATCGACGAGGCAGGTCTCCTGGCTCACGGTCTGGCGTCTCCGCCGGTTCCCCGCCTTCCCGCGTCACGCAGTGGCATTGGGGAACGATCGCCGTTCACAGTTGCGGGGGCAGCCGCGGCATCGACCGCGTTCCCTCTTAGCCCCGCCGTCGCCGGCGAGGAACCTCGAACCGGCAAGGCTACGCAGTGCGCGGGCCAGGGTCAATCGGGCCGGTTGACGCCCGGCGGTCCTTCATGCTGTCCTAGGCGGGTTGTCCCAGGTGTCTCGTGCCGGCGCGCACGAGGTGAAACGGGAAGCCGGTGACGCTCTCCGAGCCAGTCCGGCGCTGCCCCCGCAACGGTAAGCGCATCGCGCGCGAGCCCGGAGACCGGCCTGGAACCTTTCGTTTGATTCACCCGCGGTGGGCGGGCGCAAGCGTGAAGCGGGCCGTCCGGTCCCGTTCCTCGTGCGTACTCCTCTGCCACGCCCATGCCAATCCAGAGGGAACGCACCATGTCCAGCAGCACCCTGGCGCACGCCAGCTCCACCACCTCCCTGTCGAAGCGACTGAGCCTGGCCATCGGCGCCGGCCTGCTCGGCGCGCTGCTGGTCTATTTCGCCGGTTTCTCGCACATCGACGCGGTACACAACGCCGCCCACGATACCCGGCACAGCTCCGGCTTCCCCTGCCACTGAGTCGCGAGAGAACCAGAATGATCAAGCGCATCGCCCAGACCGCCGGCTTCGCCGGCCTGCTCGCCGCCCTGCTGCTGACCCTGCTGCAGATTCTCTGGGTCACCCCGCTGATCCTCGAGGCGGAGACCTACGAGAAGAGCGAGCCGGTCGCGACCCAGCCCCACGAACACGCCCCCGGCGTCGCCGCCCATGTCCACGACGAGGAGGCCTGGGAGCCGGAGGACGGCTGGCAGCGTACCCTCTCCACCACCGGCGGCAACCTGGTGGTGGCGGTCGGCTTCGCCCTGATGCTCGCCGGCCTCTTCACCCTGCGCGCGCCGGGCCAGACCTGGCAGGGCCTGCTCTGGGGCCTGGCCGGCTACGCGGTGTTCTGCCTTGCGCCGTCGCTGGGCCTGCCGCCGGAGCTGCCGGGTACCGCCGCGGCCGACCTGGTGCAACGCCAGTACTGGTGGATCGCCACCGCCGCCGCCACCGCGGTGGGCCTGGCCCTGCTGGTGTTCGGCGGCAACTGGCCGCTGAAGCTGGTCGGCGCCGTCCTGCTGGCGCTGCCGCACCTGTTCGGCGCGCCGCAGCCCGAGGTCCATGCCAGCCTGGCGCCGGAAGCCCTGGCCCAGCGTTTCGTGATCGCCTCGCTGGTCAGCAATGCGCTGTTCTGGGCCGCCCTCGGCCTGGCCGCTGCCTGGCTGTTCCGGCGCAACCGGGGCGGCGTCGACGCCTGACCTCCTGCCACCCGCGACCCTTGCCGGTCGCGGGTCCATAGTGCCTCTCCTTCCATCTCCTCCGGTGCGCGCATGCCCCTGCCCATCCCCAGCCTGCTGATCGCCGGCATCGGCTGCCGCCGAGGCTGTAGCGCCGAGCATCTACGCGCGCTGCTGGAGCGAACGCTGGGCGAACACGGGCACAGCCTGGCCGACCTGGACGCCCTCGCCAGCATCGACGGCAAACGCGACGAACCCGGCCTGCGGCAACTGGCCACGCTGCTCGAACGCCCCGTGCATTTCCTCGCGCCCGCCGTCCTGCACGACTACGAGCCGCGCCTGCTCAGCCCCTCCGCCGTCGCGCTGCGCGAAACCGGCTGCTCCAGCGTCGCCGAGGCCGCCGCCCTGGCCCTGGCCGAACACCTGGGCGGCGGTCGCGCCGATCTGCTCGGGGCGAAACGCAGCGACGATCGGGCGAGCATCGCCCTGGCACGACTTCTCACCGAACGAGAACTCCCATGACCGTCTATTTCATCGGCGCCGGTCCCGGCGACCCTGACCTGATCACCGTCAAGGGGCAGCGCCTGATCCGCCAGTGCCCGGTGATCCTCTACGCCGGCTCGCTGGTTCCGCAAGCGCTGCTCGAGGGGCACCAGGCCGGCCAGGTGGTGAACACCGCCGAGCTGGACCTCGAACAGATCGTCGAGCTACTCGCGCAAGCCCATCGCCGCGGCCTCGACGTAGCCCGCGTGCATTCCGGCGATCCCTCCCTGTACGGCGCCATCGGCGAGCAGATCCGCCACCTGCGCGAACTCGGCATCCCCTATGAGATCGTCCCCGGAGTCACCGCCACCGCCGCCTGCGCCGCCCTGCTCGGCTGCGAGCTGACCCTACCCGAAGTGTCCCAGACGCTGATCCTGACCCGCTACGCCGCACGCACGAAGATGCCGGAAGGCGAGAGCCTGGGCGACCTGGCGCGGCACCGGGCGACCCTGGCGATCCACCTGGGCGTCGCCCACCTGGCGAAGATCGTCGAGGAACTGCTGCCGCACTACGGCGCCGACTGCCCGGTCGCGGTGATCCACCGGGCCAGTTGGCCCGACCAGGAACAGGTTCGCGGCACCCTCGGCGACATCCTGCCCAAGGTCGCCGCCAGGAATTTCCGCCGCACCGCGCTGATCCTGGTCGGCGAGGTGCTGGCCGCCGAAGGCTTCGCCGACTCTTCGCTGTACCGCGCCGAGCATCGACATCTCTATCGACCCGGCGAATGAACCGCCGTCCTTAGGTTCGGCGCCGACCACCGGCAGCACGCCTAGACTCGTCGCAAGGCTTGCGACAGCGGGCCGGCACGGCTAGCGTTCAGCGCTGGCCCCTTTTTTCCTGAAGCCTTCGGACACCCATGAAACGATTCCTCCTCGGTCTGGCTCTGCTGCTGGCGGTCGCCGCCGGCGTCCTCTACTTCGTCCCGGCTACCCTCCTCGCCAGCGTACGCACCGTCGAGCGCGGCCTCGCCGGTCTCAGCGAGCACAGCGTGCAGGTCGACAACCTGGAGATCGCCTACCTGGAAGGCGGCTCGGAGAAGAACCCGACCCTGTTGCTGATCCACGGCTTCGGCGCCGACAAGGACAACTGGCTGCGCTTCGCCCGGCCGCTGACCGAGCGCTACCATGTGGTCGCCCTCGACCTGCCCGGCTTCGGCGACAGCAGCAAGCCGCAACAGGCCAGCTACGACGTCGGCACCCAGGCCGAGCGAGTCGCCAATTTCGCCGCCGCCATCGGCGTGCGCCGCCTGCACCTGGCCGGCAACTCCATGGGCGGGCACATCGCCGCGCTCTACGCGGCGCGCCATCCGGAACAGGTGCTATCGCTGGCGCTGATCGACAACGCCGGGGTGATGCCGGCGCGCAAGAGCGAACTGTTCGAGGACCTGGAGCGCGGCGAGAATCCCCTGGTGGTGCGCCAGCCGGAAGACTTCCAGAAGCTGCTCGACTTCGTGTTCGTCCAGCAACCGCCGCTGCCGGCGCCGCTCAAGCGCTACCTCGGCGAACGCGCGGTAGCCGCGTCGGCGTTCAACGCGCAGATATTCGAACAACTGCGCCAGCGCTACATCCCGCTGGAGCCGGAACTGCCGAAGATCGAGGCACCGACCCTGCTGCTGTGGGGCGACCGCGACCGCGTGCTGGACGTCTCCAGCATCGAGGTGATGCGTCCGCTGCTGAAGCGGCCCAGCGTGGTGATCATGGAAAACTGCGGACATGTGCCGATGGTCGAACGCCCGGAGGAAACCGCGCAGCACTACCAGGCCTTCCTCGACGGCGTACGGAACGCCCAGGTGGCCGGTCGCTGAAAACGCGAACCGGCGCCTGGGCGCCGGTTCGGGGGAGCGGGAACCGTCGCGAGGACGGCTCGGATCCAGGCCTCAGGCCTGGATCAGGTTGGCGATCTGCACGTCCGGGTTGACGTCCTGCTCGTAGTCGACCCCAGCGACCTCGAAACCGAACAGGTTGAGGAACTCGCTCTTGTAGCCAGCGAAGTCGGTCAACTCGTAAAGGTTCTCGTTGGTTACCTTGTCCCACAGCTCCTCGACACGGGACTGCACTTCCGGCTGCAGTTCCTTGTAGTCGGCACGCAGGCGGCCTTCCTCGTCGAGGCGCGGCTCGGCGCCGTACAGGCTCTCCCGGTACAGGCCGTCGACCTGCTCGATGCAACCTTCGTGGGTGCCCTGCTCCTTCATCACCTTGAACAGCAGCGACAGGTACAGCGGCATCATCGGGATCGCCGAGCTGGCCTGGGTCACCACCGCCTTGAGCACCGACACGCGCGCATCGCCGCCCAGAGGGGCGAGCTTGTCGCGGATACCGAGGACCTTCTGGTCGAGATCCTTCTTGGCCGCGCCGATGGAACCGTTCCAGTAGATGTCGTGGGTGATCTTCTCGCCCAGGTAGGTGAACGCGGTGGTCTTCGCGCCGTCGGCCAGCACGTCGGCCTCCAGCAGCGCATCGATCCACATCTGCCAGTCCTCGCCGCCCATCACCGCAACGGTATCGGCGACCTCCTGATCGCTGGCCGCCTCCAGGACGACGTCCTTGATCACTTCCTTGTCGGTGTCCAGGCCACGGAAGCTGACCGACTTGCCGATCGGCTTGAGGGTCGAGGAGAACACTTCGCCGCTCTTCGGATGGGTACGGCGCGGCGCGGCCAGGCTGTAGACCACCAGGTCGACCTTGCCGAGATCGCGCTTGATGGTCTCGATGGTCAGCCGCTTCACCTCGTCGGAGAAAGCGTCGCCATTGATGCTGCGGGCATACAGGCCTTTCTCGTGGGCGAACTTCTCGAAGGCCGCCGAGTTGTACCAGCCGGCGGTGCCCGGCTTGCTCTCGCTGCCCGGACGCTCGAAGAACACCCCGAGGGTATCGGCGCCGGAACCGAACGCGGCGGTGATGCGGGCAGCCAGGCCATAGCCGGTGGAGGAACCGATGACCAGGACCTTCTTCGGTCCGTTGACGACGGGGCCCTTGGCCTCGACGTAGTCGATCTGTTGCTTGACGTTGGCCTCGCAGCCTGCCGGATGGGTAGTGACGCAGATGAAGCCACGCACGCGCGGTTTGATGATCATGAAAACCTCGGTTGCTAGATGCCGGAAAAGCACATTCAGGAGCTAGAGACGTCGCGCATTGTAAATGAGACACCTCCGCTTGGGCGGACCGAAGGCAGGAATCGTGACCAAAGGGTCACGCGTCGCAGCCCGGACATAAAAAAACCCGCTCCGGGGAGCGGGTCTTGTCGGCTTGGAATCGGGCTCAGACGGCCTTTTCCAGCTCCGGTACGGCGTCGAACAGGTCGGCGACCAGGCCGTAGTCGGCGACCTGGAAGATCGGCGCCTCTTCGTCCTTGTTGATCGCGACGATCACCTTCGAGTCCTTCATGCCCGCCAGGTGCTGGATGGCGCCGGAGATGCCCACCGCGATGTACAGCTGCGGGGCGACGATCTTGCCGGTCTGGCCGACCTGCATGTCGTTCGGCACGAAACCGGCGTCGACCGCGGCGCGGGAAGCGCCGACTGCGGCACCCAGCTTGTCGGCCAGGGCGTAGAGGATCTTGAAGTTGTCGCCGTTCTGCATGCCGCGGCCGCCGGAGACCACGATCTTGGCAGCGGTCAGTTCCGGACGGTCGGACTTGGCCAGCTCTTCGCCGACGAAGGCGGACTTGCCGGCATCGGCCGGGCCGGAAACCTGCTCGACGGCAGCCGAACCGCCTTCGGCGGCGACGGCGTCGAAGCCGGTGGTACGCACGGTGATCACCTTGACCGCAGCCGAGGACTGCACGGTAGCGATGGCGTTACCGGCGTAGATCGGACGCTTGAAGGTGTCGGGGCTGACCACTTCGACGATCTCGGAGATCTGGTCGACGTCCAGCAGCGCGGCGACGCGCGGCAGGAAGTTCTTGCCGTTGGTGGTAGCCGGGGCCAGCACGTGGCTGTAGTTCTTGCCCAGCTCGGCGATCAGCGGTGCGACGTTTTCCGGCAGTTGATGGGCGTAGGCGGCGTTGTCGGCGACCAGCACCTTGGAGACGCCCTCGACCTTGGCGGCGGCTTCGGCCACGGCGGCAACGTTCTGTCCGGCGACCAGCACGTGGATGTCGCCGCCAATGGCCTTGGCAGCGGCAACAGTGTTCAGGGTGGCAGCCGCCAGGGCCGCGTTGTTGTGCTCAGCGATAACCAGGATAGCCATTAGATTACCTTCGCCTCGTTCTTCAGTTTCTCTACCAGTTCAGCCACGGACTTGACCTTGATGCCAGCGGAGCGCGCAGCCGGCGCCTCGACCTTCAGGGTCTTCACGGTGGAAGCGGTGGAAACGCCCAGGGCGTCCGGGGTCACCACGTCCAGCGGCTTCTTCTTGGCTTTCATGATGTTCGGCAGCGACGCGTAGCGCGGCTCGTTCAGGCGCAGGTCGGTGGTGACGATGGCCGGCAGGTTCAGCGCGACGGTCTGCAGACCGCCATCGATCTCGCGGGTCACGTTGACCTTGTCGCCAGCGACCTCGACCTTGGAGGCGAAGGTGCCCTGGGCGTAGCCGGTCAGCGCGGCGAGCATCTGGCCGGTCTGGTTGTTGTCGCTGTCGATGGCCTGCTTGCCGAGGATCACCAGCTGCGGCTGCTCCTTGTCGACCACGGCCTTGAGCAGCTTGGCCACGGCCAGGGAGTTCAGCTCGTCGTTGCTCTCCACCAGGATCGCACGGTCAGCGCCCAGCGCCAGCGCGGTGCGCAGTTGCTCCTGGGCGGCGGTCGGGCCGACGGAGACAGCGACGATCTCGGTAGCCACGCCCTTCTCTTTCAGGCGTACGGCTTCTTCCACGGCGATTTCGCAGAAGGGGTTCATGGACATCTTGACGTTGGCGAGGTCGACGCCGGAGTTGTCCGCCTTGACGCGGACCTTGACGTTGTAGTCGACCACTCGTTTGACTGCTACAAGAACCTTCATGGATTCCTCGTTATTCTCCGGTGAATAAGGATGTCGCCAGACAGGCCTGGCCGGTGATGCTCGCCGGCCGGAAACCGACACTCTGCTAGACAGCGACCGCAAAACCGCCCGTATCTTGACCGGATCACCCTTTTCGGTCAATACGGCAAAAGGGTGGTTTCCCCCCCTCGAATGCCGATTCTATCAGGCTTCCAAAGAATTCAAACAAACGTTTGTATTGGACCTGCCCATGCAGCTATATATAATGCGCCCGCTCTGATCAGGGAAAGATCTCAGCCACCAATAAACAGATACCGTGAGCCTTGAGTAGGAGATCGATAGTGGAACGCGAATACATGGAATTCGACGTCGTCATCGTCGGCGCCGGCCCCGCCGGTCTGTCCGCCGCATGCCGACTGAAGCAGAAGGCCGCCGAAGCCGGTCAAGAGATCAGCGTCTGCGTGGTCGAGAAGGGTTCCGAAGTGGGCGCCCACATCCTCTCCGGCGCGGTGTTCGAGCCGCGCGCGCTGAACGAGCTGTTCCCCGACTGGAAGGAACTCGGCGCGCCGCTCAATACTCCGGTGACCGGCGACGACATCTACGTCTTGAAGAGCGCCGAGAGCGCTACCAAGGTGCCCAACTTCTTCGTGCCCAAGACCATGCACAACGAGGGCAACTATATCATCTCCCTGGGCAACCTCTGCCGCTGGCTGGCCCAGCAGGCCGAAGGACTGGGCGTGGAGATCTACCCGGGCTTCGCCGCCCAGGAAGCGCTGATCGACGAGAACGGCGTGGTCCGCGGCATCGTCACCGGCGACCTCGGCGTCGACCGCGAAGGCAACCCGAAAGAAGGCTACTACACCCCCGGCATGGAGCTGCGGGCCAAGTACACCCTGTTCGCCGAAGGCTGCCGCGGGCACATCGGCAAGCAACTGATCAAGAAATACAACCTGGACAGCAAGGCCGATGCCCAGCACTACGGTATCGGCATCAAGGAAATCTGGGACATCGACCCGTCCAAGCACAAGCCCGGCCTGGTGGTCCATACCGCCGGCTGGCCGCTGAACGACGAAAATACCGGCGGCTCGTTCCTCTACCACCTGGAGAACAACCAGGTGTTCGTCGGCCTGATCATCGACCTGTCCTACAGCAACCCGCACCTGTCGCCGTTCGACGAGTTCCAGCGCTACAAGCACCACCCGGTGGTCAAGCAGTACCTGGAAGGCGGCAAGCGCGTGGCCTACGGCGCCCGGGCCATCTGCAAGGGCGGCCTGAATTCGCTGCCGAAGATGGTCTTCCCCGGCGGCGCGCTGATCGGTTGCGACCTCGGCACCCTGAACTTCGCCAAGATCAAGGGCAGCCACACCGCGATGAAGTCCGGCATGCTCGCCGCCGACGCGATCGCCGAGGCCCTGGCCGCCGGCCGCGAAGGCGGCGACGAGCTGTCCAACTACGTCGATGCGTTCAAGGCCAGCTGGTTGTACGACGAACTGTTCCGCAGCCGCAACTTCGGCGCGGCCATCCACAAGTTCGGCGCTATCGGCGGCGGCGCGTTCAACTTCATCGACCAGAACATCTTCGGCGGCAAGATCCCCGTCACCCTGCATGACGACAAGCCGGACTACGCCTGCCTGAAAAAGGCCAGCGAAGCGCCGAAGATCGACTACCCGAAGCCGGACGGCAAGCTCAGCTTCGACAAGCTGTCCTCGGTGTTCCTCTCCAATACCAACCACGAGGAAGACCAGCCGATCCACCTCAAGCTGGCCGATGCGAGCATTCCGATCGAGAAGAACCTGCCGCTCTACGACGAGCCGGCCCAGCGCTACTGCCCGGCAGGCGTGTACGAAGTGGTGGCCAACGACGACGGCAGCAAGCGCTTCCAGATCAACGCGCAGAACTGCGTGCACTGCAAGACCTGCGACATCAAGGACCCGGCGCAGAACATCACCTGGGTGGCGCCGGAAGGTACCGGCGGGCCGAACTACCCCAACATGTAAGGCAAACGAAAAAGGCTCCCTCGGGAGCCTTTTTTCATGCTGCGCCTGTCAGTCCGGCTGCGGGCCGATGGGAAAGAACTCGCCGTGGCTCCAGACGCCGAGCCATTCGATGCCGTCGATCCGGCGCGGCACCGCCAGCTCGACCAGCTGGTAGAACACGTTGCGATGCACCAGCGCCTCGAGGTTGTCGCGCACCCGCAGGTAGGGCGTGGGTTCCTGGGTGCGGGGGTCGATCTCGACGCGCAGCGGATGCCCGGCGTCCGCCTCGACCTCGTCCTCGACGTTGGTGGCGAAGCGCAGTACCTGCGCCCCGCCCTCGCCCTGCACCTGCAGGGTCACCGCGACGAAGGGCGCATCGTCGACGCGGATACCGACCTTTTCCACCGGAGTCACCAGGAAATAGTCGTCGCCGTCGCGGCGAATGATGCTGGAGAACAGCTTCACCATCGGCTTGCGTCCGATCGGCGTGCCCAGGTAGAACCAGGTACCGTCGCGGGCGATGCGCATGTCGATGTCGCCGCAGAACGGCGGATTCCACAGGTGCACGGGCGGCAGGCCCTTCTTTTCGCCCCTGGGGATCTGCGCCAGCAGGTCGTTGGCCTTGCCGGTATCACTCATAGCCTGTTCCTCGACTGTTCAGGCCCAGCAATTCCTGGGCGTATTGCTCCAGCGGCGGACGCAGCAGGTCTTCCGGGGTGGCGTCGTAGAACGTCAGGAAACCGCCGCGGCTGCGAATGGTCGCGCTGTCCACTAGGAAACGGGTGCTGGTCTCGATCAGCATGACCTGGATGACACTGCGATCGCGCCCGACCCGGCCGAGTTCCTCTTCGTCTTCCCACTCCTCCCAGTTGCCGATCCTGTTGTCGCCCCGGGCGAAACGGCAGTACAGCAGGTAGTGGGCGCCGGCGGCACGCGCCTCGCGCATCGCGTCGTCCAGGCCGAGCGGCGCCTTGGCGCGGCGCACCAGCGGGAAATACTCGACGAAACCTTCGAAGGCCTGCTCGGCCACCACGTTCGGCCGCGCGTACCGGTAGCCCGGCGGCACGAACGGGCCCTGGCCGATGTAGATGAAGGAGTCGGCCTGGATCCGCCGGTTGTTGCTGCGCTGGCTGGCGCTGTGATCGAGCACCCCGGCGTCGCGCAGGTAGTAGTCGGCGCCGTCGGCCAGGTCGCTGGGCTTCATGCAGGCGGACAGGCTGCCCAGGAGGAGCATCGCCAGGGCGATACGGAACAGGTGCAACATCGGTCATCTCCCCTGCCGGCGTCGGAAAACCGGCGAATGACGAGCCGATGCAGCTTCCGCGCCATCACAGGCCACGCTGCCACTCCTGGCGCAGGGCAGCGTGCTGCGGCTGCTCGATGGCCTGGCGGACCTCGGCCAGCAGGCGCGCCTTGTCGGCACCCAGCTCGCCCTTGAGCACCAGATAGTTGGAAGCGTGGTCGCTGCGAAATACCGTGTCTTCGAGCTCCAATCCCTGCAACAGGCGTTCGACCTCGACGAACAGGGCACGCCGATCCAGCGCCTCGAAATCGGCGAAGCCAGCACGGAAACGCTGCTCGCCGGTAGGGAAACTCACCACCAGGGTCGACAGGTACTCCGGCTGGGCGGCGTTCATCAGGCGCGCGGAGTTGTCCGCGTGCTGCGCGCTCAGGGTCATTCCGCCCAGACCGTTGAGGATCATCACCGAACGACTGATCCCCGCCTCGCCAAGCTTTTCCAGCGCATCCAGGGTAGAGGAATAGGTCTCGCCCTTGTTGACCCGTGCCAGCACTTCGTCGTCGCCGGACTCGGCGCCGACATAGGCCATTCGCAGCCCGGCGTCGGCCAGTTCGCGCAACTCGTCGACCGACTTCCTGCGCAGGTTGCGCGGCAGGCAGTAGCTGGATACCCGCTCCACCTCCGGCAAGTGCTCGCGAATCGCCTGCAGCACCGCGAGCAGCCGGCGGGTCGGCAATACCAGGGCGTCGCCATCGGCGAGAAACACCCGCTTGACGATCAGGCGCTCGCCGCAGCGGCGGATCTCCTCCAGTACCTCGTTCTCGTCGCGGGCGCGAAATTTCTTTTGCGGCTGGGTATACATCTCGCAAAAGCCGCATTTGTTCCAGGAACAGCCATTGGTCACCGGGAGGATCAGCGAATGCGCCTCGCTCGGGGGCCGGAACACCGGTTCGATGTAGTGGATGGGGAATTCACGGACACTCATCGGAGAACTCCTGAACGAACGTGGAGCCGCCAGCGGGCCGGTGCCGCCGGCGGATTCGCCGGAAATGGGCAGCCGACGTCCCGCCGGCGGATCGATGGGCGACGAGTATATCCCTGCCGGCAAAGAGTGCGCGGGGCGCAGTGACTGCGTCCCGGCACCACAGGCATCAGGCGCTGGGAGCGTCGCCTTCGCGCTTGCGCTTGTTGCCCATGCGCACGCCGATATCCATCAGGAAGTGGAAGAAACCTTCCTGGTCTTCCAGCACCTCGCGCCAGAACGGCGAGTGGTACAGCGCCACGGCGCCATGCACCAACGCCCAGGCAGCGCAATAATGGAAGTACGGCGGAACGTTCTCCAGCTTGCCGTCGGCGATACGCTCCTTGATCAGCTGGGTCAGGCGTTCGAAGTTGGAGGCGCGGATCTTGTGCAGTTCCTCGACCATCTCCGGCACCTGGCTGGTCTTCACCACCTTCTCTTCCAGGCGGTCGAACAGGCGGTAGCGCTGCGGATCGCGCATGCGGAACTCGAAGTAGGCGCGCGACAGGGCTTCCTTGTCGCGGGCTACGTCTTCGGAATGGAACAGGGCGGCGAGATCGCGCTCGTAGTCCAGCATCAGGCGCAGGTAGATCTCCGCCTTGGACTTGAAGTGCTTGTAGATCGTGCCTTTGCCGATGCCGACGGCATCCGCGATCATCTCGACCGTTACGCTGTCTTCCCCCTGTTCGAGGAACAGCTTGAGGGCGGTATCGAGAATCTCCTGTTCACGGCGACGAAATTCACGAACTTTGCGAGGCTCTTTCTGCATAAAAAGACTGTCAGGTCAAAATGAGTCAAAAATCGAAGCCGCGTATTATGCCTATTCAGCACGAAAATGCACGGAACATCCGACGATGAATTGTTACCAGGACGAATTCGACCAGACCAACGGTCTGCGCTACCTCAACCACGCAGCGGTCGCACCCTGGCCTAGACGCGCCGCCGACGCGGTGAGCGCCTTCGCCCGGGAGAACGTCGCCCACGGCGCCAGCGACTATCCGGAATGGCTGAAGATAGAACATCGCCTGCGCGAACGCCTTGCCCGACTGCTCAATGCGCGCGCCGGCAGCGACCTCGCACTGGTCAAGAACACCTCCGAGGCGCTTTCCTTCGTAGCCTTCGGCCTGGATTGGCGAGAGGGCGACCAGGTCGTCATCGGCAACGAGGAGTTCCCCTCCAATAGAGTGGTCTGGGAAGCCTTGCGCCCGCGCGGCGTCGAAGTGGTCGAGGTCGGTCTCGCCGGCGACGACCCCGAGGGCGCCCTGCTCGCCGCCTGCGGCCCACGCACCCGCCTGCTGTCGATCAGCGCGGTGCAGTACGCCAGCGGCCTGCGCCTTGACCTGGAGCGCATCGGCACGGGATGTCGCCGCCGCGGCGTGCTGTTCTGCATCGACGCGATCCAGCAGCTCGGCGCCCTGCCCTTCGACGTACAGGCCTACGATTGTGCCTTCGCCATGGCCGATGGGCACAAGTGGATGCTCGGCCCCGAAGGGCTGGGCGTCTTCTATTGCCATCCCGAGCAGCGCGAGCGCCTGGCGCTGCACGAATATGGCTGGCACATGCTGGAACATGCCCTCGATTACGAGCGTCGCGACTGGCGGCCGGCGCGCAGCGCCCGGCGCTTCGAATGCGGCAGCCCGAACATGCTCGGCGCGATGGCCCTGGAGGCCAGCCTGGGGCTGTTGGAGGAGGTCGGCATGGAGCGGGTCGGCAGAGACATCGCCGAGCGCGTCCAGTGGCTACAGGACGGTCTGTCGGGAATTCCCGGGGTACGCCTGCACAGCCCGCGGAACCCGAGCCGACGCGCGGGCATCCTGACCTTCAGCCTGGACGGCCAGGACAGCCGGACACTCTTCGAAACGCTTCGCCAGGAGCGGGTCATTTGCGCCCAGCGTGGCGGAGGTATCCGTTTTTCCCCGCACTTCTACACGAGTTCGACGGTGATCGACGACACCCTGGCGATCTTGCGCCAGGTCGCAGGCACCTAGGTGCTCAAGGACGGCGAGGGTATTCCAAATCTGTTTAAAAAACCGCCAGCCCTGTCTGGACGCCCCACGAACATGACCAATACTGAAAGGTACTGGCGCGCGGTATCTCCCCCCAAGTACCCAGCCAGTGAAGGTACCGAGGAATGCGTACCTTTGTTCCACTCCTAATGGTCTTGACCCGGATTCATCCCCCAGAACCCGGGTTTTTTTTATCCGTTTGTCGGCCTAGCGGGCCAACGGAAACAGCCGATGGAAATTGGCGGTAGTCTGCTCCGCCAGGGTTTCCAGGCTGACGCCACGCAACGTCGCGAGGAATTCGGCGACATCGCGCACGTATTCCGGCAGGTTCGGCTTGCCGCGATGGGGAATCGGCGCCAGGTAGGGCGAGTCGGTCTCCACCAGCAGGCGGTCGGCCGGTACCTGGCGAGCCACCTCGCGCAGGGCATCGGCATTGCGGAAGGTGACGATGCCGGACAGGGAAATGTAGAAGCCCAGGTCCAGCGCCGATCGCGCCATCTCCCAGTCCTCGGTGAAGCAATGCAGCACGCCGGCCTGCGGCAACGCCGCCTCGCGCAGCAGCGCCAGCGTATCGGCGCGCGCCTCGCGGGTGTGCACGATCACTGGCTTGGCGGTGATCCGCGCGGCTTCCAGGTGCAGGCGAAACGCCTCCTGCTGCAACTCGGCGGCTTCCGGTTCGTAGTGGTAGTCGAGGCCGGTCTCGCCGATCGCCACCACCCGCGGATGCGCCAGTTCGCCTAGCAGCCAGTCCAGCGCTGGCGCGCTTCCGGGCTCCAGGTCCAGCGGGTGCACGCCGACCGAACAGTGCACGTCGGCATAGCGCTCGGCCAGGGCCTTCACCGCCTGGGCATTGTCGGCGCTGACGCCGATGCAGAGGAATTGACCGACGCCACGCGCTCGCGCGGCATCCAGCGCCGCATCGAGCGAGCCGCCATGGGCGGCCAGGTCGAGGCGATCGAGGTGGCAGTGGGAATCGACCAGCATGATCCTGTCTAGCGTTACATCGTGTGGGTCGGCCGGTCCGACTTCAGCGCCCCGGCCAGGTAGGTTTCGATCTTGTTGCGGGCGGTGTTGTCACCGTCGTTGAACTGCACGCCGATGCCCGCCGCACGGTTGCCCTGAGCGCCCTTCGGGGTGATCCAGACGACCTTGCCGGCCACCGGGATCTTCTCCGGCTCTTCCATCAGGTTGAGCAGCATGAAGACCTCGTCGCCAAGCTTGTAGTTCTTGTTGGTGGGAATGAACAGCCCGCCGTTCCTGATGAACGGCATGTAGGCGGCGTAAAGCACGGACTTGTCCTTGATGGTCAAGGACAGGATGCCGTTACGCGGCCCCAGATTGGGTGGCAAACTCATGCAGGTTCCTGCCAGTCGAATATCAGCGGGATTCTAGCCCGGCCCGGGCAGGCTTGCCCACTGCACCAGCAGGGCTTCGAGAAGCAGGACACGGTTGAGGTTGGCCTTGTTCAACACTTTCTGCCGCTGTTGCAGCAGCCAGTCCTGCATGGCCAGCACCTTGGCCTGCCCGGACTTGTCGCCCAGGTACTGGATCACCTTGCGCATGTCGGCCAGCCCCAGCCCCTCCTCGTCGCGGGTCAACTGGTAGCGCAGGATGCCCAGCGTCCAGTCGCAGAACCAGTCGAACAGCAATGGCAGCGGCACGCTGTTCCAGCTTTCGGCCAGTGGGCTGGCGGCGATCTGCTGCTTGAGCAGCTTCTTCACCCCCTCGACCACCTGCGCGCGCTGCTCGCGCACACCCTGGCCGTGCAGGCGCTGGGCGGTGAGCGGCGAGCCGCCGGAAAGCGCCAACAGTTCCTCCAGGGCCTCGGCCGGCTCGTCGGGCAGGGCCCGCGCCAGCCATTCCAGACTCGCCGCCGCACCCGGCAAAGGGCAGGCCTGCTGCACGCAGCGGCTCTTGATGGTCGGCAACAGGCGGCTGGGCTGGTGGCTGATCAGCAGCAGCACGGTATCGCCCGAGGGCTCTTCGAGGCTTTTCAACAGGGCGTTGGCGGCATTCACGTTCATCGCCTCGGCGGGCTCGAGCAACACGACCTTGCGCCCGCCCAGTTGCGCGGTCTGCACCACGAAGCCAACCAGGTCGCGGACCTGGTCGACCCGGATCGGTTTCTCCGCTTCCTCCGGCTCCAGCACGAAGTAGTCCGGATGGGTACCGGCGGCCAGCAACTGGCAGGCCTTGCACTCGCCGCATGCGCCAGCGGCGGCGGGCCGCTGGCAGAGCAGCTGGGCGGCCCAATGCTCGGCCAGGGCGCGCTTGCCGATCCCGACGGGACCGTAGAGCAGATAGGCGTGGGCGTGCTGGGCGCGGCCGCCCAGTTGGCTCCAGAGCGCCTGCTGCCAGGGATAGATATCAGCCATTCAGACGCTCCAGCAGATTCGGCAGCAGCCGATCCAGGCCAGCCTGCACCTCGGTCAGCGGCAACCCGGCGTCGAGCACCTGGTAACGCTCCGGGGCCTGCGCGGCGCGCTGCAGGTAGGTCTGACGCACGGCCTCGAAGAAGCGTCGGTCCTCCTGCTCGAAACGGTCGAGCCGGCCACGCGCCGCCGCCCGCGCCAGGCCGATTTCCACCGGCAGGTCGAAGACCAGCGTGAGGTCGGGCCGCAGGTCGCCCTGGACGAAGCTTTCCAGCGCGGCGATGCGCACCTCCGGCAAGCCGCGCCCGCCGCCCTGGTAGGCATAGGTGGCATCGGTGAAGCGATCGCAGAGCACCACGGCCCCGCGCGCCAGTGCCGGACGGATGACCCCGGCGATATGCTGGGCCCGCGCGGCGAACATCAGCAACAGCTCGGTATCGGCGGCCATCGGCTCGTCGCCGGGCGCCAGCAGCAGCTCACGGATGCGCTCGGCGAGAGGCGTGCCGCCAGGCTCGCGGGTCAACTGCACCTCGATGCCGCGCTCGCGCAGACGCTCGGCCAGGTAGTCGCGGTTGGTGCTCTTGCCGGCCCCTTCCGGGCCCTCCAGGGTGACGAACAGGCCGGTCACACGGCACTCCTTATCTTGACTGCGCCGCTCATTGTGGCGGCGGGGTGATGGGCGCGGGGCTGGAGCGATAGTCCGAGCGACGCTTCAACTGATACTCGCGGACCGCCTTGTTGTGTTCGTCCAGGCTGCTGGAGAACACGTGGCTGCCATCGCCGCGCGCCACGAAATACAGGGTCTCGCCCTCGGCCGGATGCAGCGCGGCGCGAATAGCCTCGCGCCCGGCCAGGGCGATCGGGGTCGGCGGCATGCCCGGCACCACATAGGTATTGTAAGGGGTCGGTTCGCGCAGGTCGGCGCGGGTGATCTTGCCGTTGTAGCGCTCGCCCATGCCATAGATCACCGTCGGATCGGTCTGCAACAGCATGCCGCGCTGCAGGCGGCGGACGAAGACGCCGGCGATCTGCGAACGCTCTTCCGGCACGCCGGTTTCCTTTTCCACCAACGAGGCCATGATCAGCGCCTGGTAGGCGTCGCGATAAGGCAGGTCCTGGCTGCGGCCATCCCATTCCTTGGCGAGGATGTTCTGCATCCGCTGGTAGGCCTTGCGCAGTATGTCGATGTCGCGCATGCCACGGGTGTAGCGGTAGGTATCGGGGAAGAAGCGCCCTTCGGCCACTTCGTCGGGCTTGCCGAGGCGTTGCATGATCTCGCCGTCGCTCAGGCCGGCCAGGGTCTGCTCCAGCTTGCCCTGCCTGGCGAGCGCTTCGCGCACCTGGCGGAAACTCCAGCCCTCGACCAGGGTCAGGCTGTACTGCACCACCTCGCCTTCACGCCAGAGTTCCAGCAGGTCGGCGCCCGTCATCCCCGGCAAGAGGCGGTATTCACCGCTGTGCAGGGCCTGGCCCGGCAGGTTGAAACGCCAGTAGAGGCGCAGCCAGAACGCGCCATGGAGCACCTCTTCCTGCTCCAGACGCGCGAGCATGCCGCCCGGCGTGGAGCCCGAGGAAACGTCCAGCAGGCGCTCCTCGGTCAATTGCAGGGGCTGCTCCAGCGCCCGCTGCTGCTGCCATGCAGCCAGGCCGACGCAGAGGCCAACGAACAACAGGCCACTCTCCAGCAGCACCAGCAGTTTGCGCATCAAAGTCAGAAATCCAGGTCGTCGCGAAGTTGGTCTTGCAGTTTACGGGTCAGCTCGCCGACCGGCCAGACGTGCTCGTCCAATGCCCGGACCGGCCAGATGCCGAACTGGCTGTTGCACAGAAAGACCTCGTCGGCCGTCGCCAGTTCAGCCATGGAAACATCCCGTATCGCCAGCGGGACGCCGATTCCTTCGGCGCGCTCGAGCAATTCCGCGCGCATCACTCCCGCGACGCCGCAGCGCCGCAGGTCAGGCGCCACGAGGGTGCCGTCGAGAACCAGCAGCAGGTTGCTGAACACCCCCTCCACCACCCGCTCGTGCACGTCCAGCATGAGCCCTTCGGCATGCCCGGCGTCGCCCCACTCGGCACGGGCGAGGACCTGCTCCAGGCGATTGAGGTGCTTGAGGCCGGCCAGCAGGGGCTGCTCGGCCAGGCGCGTACGGCAGGCGAACAGGCGCACGCCTTGCTGCCAGTGGCGCTCGGGATAGGCCGGACGCGGCGATCCGGAGAGGATTCGCCGCGGCGAGGCCTCGGCAGGCGGCGCGTAGCCACGCAAACCCTCGCCGCGGGTGACGATCAGCTTGGCGACACCGTCGCCCAGCGCCGCGCAGAACGCCAGCAACTCCTGGCGCAACGCTGCGGCGTCGAGAGGGATCGCGAGGCGTCGACACCCCTCTTCCAGGCGCGCCAGGTGGCGCTCCAGGAGACGCGGCGTGCCGGCGCGCACCGCCAGGGTCTCGAACAGCCCGTCGCCATAGGCCAGTCCGCGATCGCGCACGGACAGCTCGGCGGCGGGCCGGCCGTCGACCCAGTCCAGCATCAGTCGGCGAACCTGCGGAACACCAGGGTGCCGTTGGTCCCGCCGAAACCGAACGAGTTCGACAGGGCCACGTCGATCTTGCGCGGCTTGGCTTCGTGGGCCACCAGGTCGAGGTCGCAACCTTCGTCCGGGTTGTCCAGGTTGATGGTCGGCGGGGCGACCTGGTCGCGCAGGGCCAGCACGCTGAAGATCGCCTCCACCGCACCGGCGGCACCCAACAGGTGGCCGGTCATCGACTTGGTCGAACTCATCGACAGCGCATGGGCATGCTCGCCGAACACGCTCTTCACCGCGGCGATCTCGGCGATGTCGCCGGCCGGGGTGGAGGTGCCATGGGCGTTGATGTAATCGACCTGACGAGGATCCAGGCCGGCATCGCGCAGCGCGTTCTTCATGCAGCGGGCGGCACCGGCGCCATCTTCCGGCGGCGCGGTCATGTGGAAGGCGTCGCCGCTCATGCCGAAGCCAACCAGCTCGGCATAGATCCGCGCGCCGCGGGCACGGGCGTGCTCCAGTTCTTCGAGCACCAGGGCGCCGGAACCGTCGGACAGGACGAAGCCGTCGCGATCCCGGTCCCACGGACGGCTGGCACGGGTCGGCTCGTCGTTGCGAGTGGAGAGCGCGCGAGCCGCGCCGAAACCGCCCAGGCCGAGACCGCAGGCAGCCATTTCGGAACCGCCGGCGACCATCACGTCGGCCTCGCCATAGGCGATGTTGCGAGCAGCCATGCCGATGCTGTGGGTACCGGTGGTGCAGGCGGTGGTGAGGGCGTAGTTGGGCCCCTGCAGACCCAGGTGGATCGACAGGAAGCCGGAAACCATGTTGATGATCGAACCGGGCACGAAGAACGGCGAGATGCGCCGCGGCCCCTGCTCGAACAGGGATCGGCAGTTGTTCTCGATATTGGTCAGGCCGCCGATACCGGAACCCATGGATACGCCGATACGCTCACGATTGGCGTCGGTGACCTCCAGGCCGGAATCGCGAACGGCCTGGAAGCTGGCGGCGAGACCGTACTGGATGAACAGGTCGAGCTTGCGGGCTTCCTTGGCGGACAGGTATTCCTCGACATTGAAACCCTTGACCGAACCACCGAAGCGGGTGGAATAGGCGGACAGGTCCATATGCTCGATCGGGGCGATCCCGCTGCGACCGGCGAGAATACCTTCCCAACTGCTCGGGACATCCAGGCCCAGCGGCGACAGCATGCCCATGCCAGTAATGACGACGCGTCTACGCGACACTACGACTTCCTCTTTCTCATTTCACGGGGTTGCGCCGACAGACTACCAGAGTAGGTAAGGCGCTAAAGAAAAGCCGCACGCCCTTACAGGCTGTGCGGCTTTTCCACGTCGGAAAATCCGACGACTACTTATTGCTGGTGAGCAACGATGTAGTCGATGGCTTCCTGAACGGTGGTGATCTTTTCAGCTTTCTCGTCAGGGATTTCGGTCTCGAATTCCTCTTCCAGAGCCATCACCAGCTCGACGGTGTCAAGGGAGTCGGCGCCCAGGTCTTCGACGAAGGAAGCGCTGTTGGTGACTTCTTCTTCCTTCACGCCGAGTTGTTCAGCGACGATCTTCTTAACGCGTTCTTCGATGGTGCTCATACCTTGTTTTCACTCCTATGGAAAATCCGAGCAGCTGGGCTGCGGGTAAGTGTATAGAAAGGGTTTTCTGCTTTTCAAGCTGAACGCCTCACCTTCCCACGGCCACTTCGATAATTCTATCTAATAACCCGGCTGCAATTCCGCAACGAATTCTAGACAGCGCTTATGACAGACCCGAGAAAGGTAACGTCACATTCAGCTCATGTACATCCCACCATTGACCGGCACGGTGGCCCCGGTCACATAGGCTGCGCCGTCCGAAGCGAGGAAGCCGACCACCTTGGCGATCTCTTCCGCCTGCCCCAGGCGACCCAGCGGAATCTGGCCCAGCAGCGCTTCGCGCTGGGCTTCCGGCAGCTCGCGGGTCATGTCGGTGTCGATGAAGCCCGGCGCCACCGCATTCACGGTAATGGCACGCGAACCGACTTCCCGGGCCAGCGCACGGGTGAAGCCTTCCAGGCCGGCCTTCGCCGCGGCATAGTTGGTTTGCCCGGCATTGCCCATGGCGCCGACCACGGAACCGATGTTGATGATGCGCCCCCAGCGGGCCTTGGTCATACCGCGCAGAACGGCTTTCGACAGACGGTAGAGACTGTTCAGGTTGGTGTTGACCACATCGAACCACTCGTCGTCTTTCATGCGCACCAGCAGATTATCGCGGGTGATGCCGGCGTTATTGACCACGATCAGCGGTTGGCCGAGATGCTGCTGGATGTGCTCCAGGGTCGCGGCTACGGATTCGTCGCTGGAAACGTCCAGGACCAGGCCCGCACCCTCGACGCCATTGGCCTTGAGGGTTTCGGCGATCTTCTCGGCGCCGGACGCGCTGGTCGCGGTGCCGATGACCACGGCACCCAGGCGCCCCAGTTCCAGCGCAATCGCCTGGCCGATGCCACGGCTGGCGCCGGTTACCAATGCGACCTTACCTTGCAGACTCATGGGATTCTCTCCTTTCTCTCTCTCAGGCCAGGGCGGCGCGCGTGGCGGCGAACGCCTCGACACCATCCAGGCCATGGGTATTGATGCCCTTCGCACAGCGCCTGTTGAGGCCTGCCAGGACCTTGCCCGGCCCGCACTCGACCAGCTCGGTGACGCCCTTTTCCGCCAGCAGCTGGATGCTCTCCACCCAGCGAACCGGGCTGTACAGCTGTGCCAGCAGGTCGCGGCGCAGCGTATCGAGATCAGCCGGCACGGCGGCGCTGACGTTCTGCACCAGCGCAATCTTCGGCGCCTGCCACTGCAAGCTTTCGACCGAGGCGGCGAACTGCTCGGCGGCCGGACGCATCAGTTCGCAATGCGACGGCACGCTGACCGGCAGCGCCACCGCGCGCTTGGCGCCGCGCGCCTTGCACGCCTCGATGGCACGCTCCACGGCAGCCGCGGCACCGGCGATCACTACCTGCCCCGGCGCGTTGAAGTTGACCGCGCTGACCACCTCGCCCTGGGCCGCCTCGGCACAGGCCGCCAATACATCGGCGTCTTCCAGGCCTAGGATCGCGGCCATGCCGCCCTGCCCCGCCGGAACCGCCTGCTGCATCAGTTGGCCCCTACGCTCGACCAGCTTGACCGCATCGGCGAACGCCAGGCTTTCGGCCGCGACCAGCGCGGAATATTCGCCCAAGCTGTGCCCGGCGACGAACGCCGGGCGCGCGCCGCCCTCGGCCAGCCAGAGGCGCCAGAGCGCGATCGAAACCGTGAGGATGGCCGGCTGGGTCTTGTCGGTCTGGTTCAGGCGCTCTTCAGGTCCATTCTGGACCAGCGCCCAAAGGTCGTAACCGAGCGCCTCGGAGGCCTCGGCGAAGGTATCGCGCACCAGCGCCTGCTGGGCGCCCAGCTCGGCCAGCATGCCGAGGGATTGCGAACCCTGGCCGGGGAAGACGAATGCGAGGGATGCAGACATTGAATAGGTCCCTTGTGGTCTTTTGCTCGTCAGAGATAACGCGCCAGCCGCGACTGGCGCAGGAAACTGAGTGTTGGATGGCTGCCTGGACCGCCCGGTCACACATTAGAGCAGCAGATGCTCGAGACGGCCATGCAATCGTTGCGGCAGGTTTTCCCGGACTTCCAGTGCCGCGCGACGCAAGGCGCTCTGGAAACCCTCCTCGGCGGCAGACCCATGGCTTTTCACCACTATCCCCTGCAATCCGAGGAAACTGGCGCCGTTATAGCGTGCCGGAGCGATATCGCCGCGCAGCCGGCGCAGCAGCGGCAACGCCAGCGCACCGACCAGCTTCGCCGCCAGTCCATCGCGGAAGCGCTGTTCGATCCGCGCCGACACCATGGCAGCCAGGCCTTCGCTGGCCTTCAGCAGGATGTTGCCGACGAAACCGTCGCAGACCACCACGTCGGCCTCGCCGCGATACAGGCCATCGCCCTCTATATATCCGCTGAAATTCAACCCCTGCGCCTTCTGCAACAGGCTCGCCGCCAGCTTGACCTGCTGGTTGCCCTTGATCTCCTCGGTCCCCACGTTGAGCAGGGCGACCCGGGGCGAGACGCAGCCCAAGGCCTCTGCCGCCACCGCGCCCATCACCGCGAACTGGTAGAGATGCTCGGCACTGCAATCCACGTTGGCGCCGAGGTCGAGCAGATGACAATGCCCCTTCTCGGTCGGAACCGCCGTCACCATCGCAGGGCGGTCGATACCGGGCAGGGTCTTCAGCAGGTGCCGCGACAGCGCCATCAACGCCCCGGTATTGCCGGCGCTGACGCACGCGTGCGCCCGGCCGTCGCGGACCAGCTCCAGCGCCACGCGCATGGAGGCGTCCGGCTTGCCACGCAAGGCCTGGGAGGGACGTTCGTCTGAACCTATCACTTCGCTGGCCGCATGCACGCGCAGGCGCTGCCGGTCGAGCGACGGATAGCGGGAAAGGAGTTCTTCGAGGAGGGCAGGCTGACCGACGAGGATCAGTTGCGAAGAGGAATTCTCGGCCAGGAAGGCAATAGAGGCCGGAACAACGCAGTGGGGACCGAAGTCCCCACCCATTGCATCAATCGCGATGATTGGTGCGGACAAGGATTACTCGTCGGAGCCCTTGTCTACTACCTTACGGCCGCGATAGAAGCCGTCCGGGGATACGTGGTGGCGCAGGTGGACTTCACCTGTGCTCTTTTCCACGGACAGAGCATTGGACTCGAGCGCATCGTGGGAACGACGCATGTCACGAGCGGAACGAGACTTTTTGTTCTGCTGAACAGCCATGATTGATTAACTCCTAAACGTTTGGGTCACGCTTCAACTGTGCCAGTACGCTGAACGGATTAGGACGCTTGTCCTCGACTTCGCTCGACTCCGGCTCGTCTTCGACGACGAATCCAGCCGGGTGCTGACATACTTCGGGGTCATGGGCCGGAACGATGGGTAAGGCGAGCAACAGCTCGTCCTCGACCAGCGCCAGCAGGTCCAGGGGTTCCTCCCCCACTTCCAGCGCATCGTACCCCTTCGGCAGACCGTCGGCGGACTGACCTTCCCGAAGAATGGCGTAGGTATATTCGCCATGCACGGGAATGGCCGCCGCATCCAGGCAGCGTTGGCATACCATGCTCACCTCGGTATCGAGCTGCATATGCATGACCGCCAGCTTCTGGTGGTCGCGCTCGAAGGAAACCTTCACGCGCACCTCACCGGCATCGCTGGTCAGTTGCTCGCATACACGCGGCATATCGGCGAGCGCGTACACACCCTCGAGGGTGGCGCCGCGGTCGACCAACTTGCGCGGATCGATATGAGGTGGAATCGGCCCATTCAACATAAGCGCGCCATTATAGGGACGCCCCCGCGCCTGTCAAAGGAAATTAGCCATAAACCGCTGTAAGGACGAGTCTTTTCGTTAAAATCGGCCGCTCGCCATGGAGAACCTCATGCCCGACCTGATCCTCGCCTCCAGCTCCCCCTACCGACGCGAACTCCTGACCCGCCTGCGCCTTCCCTTCGAAAGCGCCAGCCCCGATATCGACGAAAGCCATCGCCCCGGGGAAAGTGCCGAGGAACTGGTGCGCCGCCTTTCCGCCAGCAAGGCCGAAGCGCTGGCCGGACGCTATCCGCAACACCTGGTGATCGGCTCCGACCAGGTCGCCGTACTCGATGGCGACATCCTCGGCAAGCCGCACACCCCCGAACGCGCCATCCAGCAGCTACGGGACGCCAGCGGCAATAGCGTGACCTTCCTCACCGGACTGGCCCTCCTCAACAGCGCCAGCCGGCGCATCCAGGTGGCATGCGTGCCGTTCACCGTGCACTTCCGCCACCTCGACGAGAGCCGCATCCGCCGCTACGTCGAAGCGGAACGCCCATTGGACTGCGCCGGCAGCTTCAAGGCGGAAGGCCTGGGCGTCAGCCTGTTCCGCGCCACCGAAGGAGAGGACGCCACCAGCCTGGTAGGGCTGCCCCTGATCCGCCTGGTCGACATGCTCCTCGAGGAAGGCGTCGAAATCCCCTGAGCCGGCATTCCCATATCCGGCATTCCCATATAAAGAAGCCCGGCTTCGGCCGGGCTTCTTTATATAAGGAAGGGAAACGCTCTCAGCGCAATACCGGGCCCTGCCAGCCCATCCACAGCGCGAGGCGCTCCGCCACACTGGCACCGAACTTCTTGGCGAAGCGATCGAAAGGCGACTCCTGCACGGTGTAATCCTCGATCTTCTTCTCCTTCACCACTTCGCGCGCCACATAGCTGGCATTGCCCAGACCGTCGATCAAACCGAGCTGCAATGCCTGTTCGCCGGACCAGACCAGACCCGAGAACAGCTCCGGATGCCCCTCGACCTTGAGCCGGTCGCCGCGCCCTTTTTTCACGCTGTCGATGAACTGCTTGTGGGTAGTATCCAGCACCTGCTGCCAGAACTGAGTCTCCTCGGGCTTTTGCGGCTGGAAAGGATCGAGGAACGACTTGTGCTCGCCGGAGGTATAGACGCGTCGCTCGACACCGAGCTTCTCCATGGTGCCGACGAAACCGAAGCTGGCCGCCGTCACGCCGATGGAACCGACCAGACTGGCCTTGTCGGCGTAGATCTGGTCGGCGGCGCTGGCGATGTAGTAGGCGCCGGAGGCACCCAGGTCGCTGATCACCGCATAGACCTTGACGTTCGGGTGCTCGCCGCGCAGGCGACGAATCTCGTCATAGATATAGCCCGACTGCACCGGACTGCCGCCCGGACTGTTGATCCGCAGGACGATCCCCTTGGTACCCTCATCCTTGAACGCCGCGCGCAAGGCCGTGACGATATTGTCGGCACTGGCCGGCTCATCGTCGGCGATCATACCCTTCACCTCAATCAGCGCCGTGTGGCTACCGCTGCGCGAGGCCGATTTCTCCAGGCTGCCGAACGGACTGAAGGCCAGCAGCACGACAAAGAGATAGATGAAGGTCAGCGACTTGAAGAATATCCCCCAGCGCCGCGCCCGCCGCTGCTCCTGGACCCCGGCGAGAACCGCCTTCTCCAGCAGCTTCCAGCTCTTGTCGTCATTCGCCTTCGGCGTTTCCGACTTCCACTCGTCAGACATGCTCAACCACTCCTGAAACCGCCTCACGTCGAGCACCGCCCAACCAGGCGCGCAACTCGGTGAAATGCTCAACTTCCAGCCGCGGCGCATAAGGCCGCAACTGCTCCAGCGATTGGGCGCCATAGGCCACCGCAACCGAATCCATCCCCGCCCGTCGCGCCATTTCCAGGTCGAACGGCGAATCACCGATCATCAGCGCCCGCCCCGGCTCGACCCGGCAGTGCGCCAGGATCTCGTGGAGCATCAACGGGTCCGGCTTGCTGGCCGTTTCGTCGGCGCAGCGGGTGATATCGAAGAAATCGCTCCAGCCATGCCCTGCCAGCACCCGGTCCAGGCCGCGCCGACTCTTGCCGGTGGCGACCGCCAGGCGGAACCCGGCCTCGCGAAAATGCACCATGGCTTCGGCCACGCCGGGAAACAACCGCGACGACTGCGCCTCCTGCGCCAGGTAATGCTCGCTGTAGGCACGCCGGAAACGCTCGACCAGAGCAGGATCGCCAACCTCCGGATAGAGCGAAGCGATCGCCTCGGGCAAGCCGAGGCCGATGATGCCCTTGATCCGGGTATCGTCCCGCTCCGGCAGAGCGGTTTCCCGCGCCGCTGCCTTCATCGAATCGACGATGCGCGCGATCGAGTCGACCAGGGTGCCGTCCCAATCGAATACCAGCAACGCGTAATCAGTCATTCAAACGCTCCAGCGAACGCTGCCACATCTCGTCCACCGGCGCCTCCAGCTCCAGCACCTGCCCGTCGGGCAGCGGCACGCGCAACTGCGCGGCATGCAGGAACAGGCGCTTGCCGCCCAACTCGCGGATCTCGCGGGAGAAATCCTCGTCGCCATACTTCGGGTCGCCGGCGATGGCATGCCCGGCGTGCTTGGCATGCACGCGGATCTGGTGGGTCCGCCCGGTGATCGGGCGTGCTTCCACCAGGGTGGCGAAATCGCCGAAGCGACGCAGCACCCGGAACTCGGTCAGCGCGTCCTTGCCCTCGACGTTCACCTCTACCATTCGCTCGCCCGAACGCAGGTTGTTCTTCAGCAGCGGCGCGCGCACGTTCTTCTTGCCAGCCGGCCAGTGGCCACGGACCAGGGCGTGATAGCGCTTGTCGACGATCTTCTCGCCCCGCAGGGCCTCATGCAGGTGACGCAACATGCTGCGCTTCTTGGCGATCATCAGCAGGCCGGAGGTATCGCGATCGAGACGATGCACCAATTCGATATCCTTGGCATCGGGGCGCAACTGACGAAACACCTCGATGACCCCGGCGCTCACGCCGCTGCCGCCATGCACGGCGATCCCGGCGGGCTTGTTGACCACGATCAGCGCCTTGTCCTCGTAGACGATCGCCGCCTCCATCCGCTCCAGCAGCCCCTGCGCCAGCGGCGCCGGCTCATCACGCTCGGCCAGGCGCAGCGGCGGCACGCGCACCTGGTCTCCGGCCTGGAGCCGATAGTCGGGCTTGATCCGCCCCTTGTTCACGCGCACTTCGCCCTTACGCAGGATGCGATAGATCAGGGTCTTGGGCGCACCCTTGAGACGGGCGATAAGGAAATTGTCGATACGTTGACCAGCCAGTTCCGGCGGCACATCGAGCAGCTGGACACCGGTGGTCGGAGAGGCGGGAGTAGTCATCCGTACATCATAACAATTTTTCATTCAATTGAAGCACTTAATCATTGCTGCTATAGTCGGGAAGCCGCCATAAGCGGCCTGGCCTGCGGATGATTGCCAACCTGCATTTCCCCCTCGCCTGCAAACACTTTGAACGGACGTCAGGCCGTCCTACAGAGGCGTTTCAGCGGAAATACGAAAATTTCCAACCCGCTAACGACTCGAAACCAAAGCCTTGAAACATGAGCCGCGACCACTTCGGTGAGCGCGAGATGCCAACCCGCTCCGGATACTGCGAGCGGCGCCCGATTCTTAAGGAACATGTGTAGGGTGGAGATGTACGGCTGTTGGACTGCGTAGCTTCTAGCTTGATCCAGACGCATTTTTCGTCCGCCTCCGACAGCCGATTCCTCCTCCTGACTCAAGTGCTTCTGAAACACAGGAAGCAGGAGACGTAGTCGCGGACCGGCACCCAGTGCCGAGCGCCGCTGGACACGGGAATGGCCCGCCATTCCTGAATACGCGCCCGAGCACCGACCGTGAGAGTCGTGTGTGCCGATCGCCGTTTCCGGTAGCCCCGGAAACCATTGGTACTACATGAAAAGAATGCTGATCAACGCGACTCAACCCGAGGAGTTGCGTGTTGCACTGGTCGACGGCCAACGCCTGTTCGACCTCGACATCGAGTCGGGCGCCCGCGAGCAGAAGAAGGCCAACATCTACAAAGGCCGCATCACTCGCGTCGAACCCAGCCTCGAAGCCGCCTTCGTCGACTTCGGCGCCGAACGCCACGGCTTCCTCCCCCTCAAAGAAATCTCCCGCGAATACTTCAAGAAATCCCCCGAAGGCCGGATCAACATCAAGGAAGTCCTGAGCGAAGGCCAGGAAGTCATCGTCCAGGTCGAGAAGGAAGAGCGCGGCAACAAGGGCGCCGCCCTGACCACCTTCATCAGCCTGGCCGGCCGTTACCTGGTGCTGATGCCGAACAACCCGCGCGCCGGCGGCATCTCCCGTCGTATCGAAGGCGAAGAACGCAACGAGCTGCGCGAGGCCCTGAACGGCCTCAACGCACCGGCCGACATGGGCCTGATCGTGCGCACCGCCGGCCTCGGCCGCAGCACCGAGGAACTGCAGTGGGACCTCGACTACCTGCTGCAACTGTGGAGCGCGATCAAGGAAGCGTCCGGCGAACGTGGCGCGCCCTTCCTGATCTACCAGGAAAGCAACGTCATCATCCGCGCCATCCGCGACTACCTGCGCCAGGACATCGGCGAAGTGCTGATCGACAGCATCGACGCCCAGGAAGAAGCCCTGAACTTCATCCGCCAGGTGATGCCGCAGTACGCCAGCAAGGTGAAGCTGTACCAGGACAGCGTTCCGCTGTTCAATCGCTTCCAGATCGAGAGCCAGATCGAGACCGCTTTCCAGCGCGAAGTGAAGCTGCCGTCCGGCGGCTCCATCGTCATCGACCCGACCGAGGCCCTGGTTTCCATCGACATCAACTCGGCGCGCGCCACCAAGGGCGGCGACATCGAGGAAACCGCCCTGCAGACCAACCTGGAAGCGGCCGAGGAAATCGCCCGCCAGCTGCGCCTGCGTGACATCGGTGGCCTGATCGTCATCGACTTCATCGACATGACCCCGGCGAAGAACCAGCGCGCCGTGGAAGAGCGTGTCCGCGAAGCCCTCGAGGCCGATCGCGCGCGCGTCCAGGTCGGTCGCATCTCGCGCTTCGGCCTGCTGGAAATGTCCCGCCAGCGCCTGCGTCCGTCCCTCGGCGAGACCAGCGGCATCGTCTGCCCGCGCTGCAACGGCCAGGGCATCATCCGCGACGTCGAGTCGCTGTCGCTGGCCATCCTGCGCCTGATCGAGGAAGAAGCCCTGAAGGACCGCACCGCGGAAGTCCGCGCCCGCGTGCCCTTCCAGGTCGCCGCCTTCCTGCTCAACGAGAAGCGCAACGCCATCACCAAGATCGAACTGCGCACCCGCGCGCGCATCTTCATCCTGCCGGACGATCATCTGGAAACCCCGCATTTCGAAGTCCAGCGTCTGCGCGATGACAGCCCCGAACTGGTTGCCGGCCAGACCAGCTACGAAATGGCCACCGTCGAGCACGAAGAAGCCCAGCCGGTCAGCTCGACCCGCACCCTGGTCCGCCAGGAAGCAGCAGTCAAGACCGTCGCTCCCCAGCAGCCCGCACCGCAACACACCGAAGCACCGGTCGAGCCGGCCAAGCCGATGCCCGAGCCGAGCCTGTTCCAGGGCCTGGTGAAGTCCCTGGTCGGCCTGTTCGCAGGCAAGGATCAACCTGCCGCCAAGCCTGCTGAAACCAGCAAGCCGGCTGCCGAGCGCCAAACCCGCCAGGACGAGCGTCGCAACGGCCGCCAGCAGAACCGCCGCCGCGATGGCCGCGATGGCAATCGCCGCGACGAAGAGCGCAAGCCCCGCGAGGAACGCGCAGAGCGCCAACCGCGCGAAGAGCGCGCCGAACGCCCGAACCGCGAAGAGCGCAGCGAACGCCGCCGCGAAGAGCGCGCCGAGCGCCCGGCTCGCGAGGAGCGCCAGCCGCGCGAAGGCCGTGAAGAGCGCGCCGAGCGGACGCCCCGCGAAGAACGCCAGCCGCGCGAAGGCCGCGAAGGTCGCGAGGAACGCAGCGAACGCCGCCGCGAAGAGCGCGCCGAACGCCCGGCTCGCGAAGAGCGCCAACCCCGCGAAGGCCGTGAAGAACGCGCCGAGCGCCCGGCCCGCGAAGAGCGCCAGCCGCGCGAGGATCGCCAGGCTCGCGACGCCGCGGCCCTGGAAGCCGAGGCGCTGCCGAACGACGAGAGCCTGGAGCAGGACGAGCAGGACGATACCGATGGCGAGCGCCCGCGCCGCCGCTCCCGCGGCCAGCGTCGTCGCAGCAACCGCCGCGAACGCCAGCGCGAGGTCAGCGGCGAGCTGGAAGGCAGCGAGGCGACCGATAACGCCGCCGCGCCGCTGAACACCGTCGCAGCCGCCGCTGCTGCCGGTATCGCTGTCGCCAGCGAAGCCGTAGAAGCAAACGTGGAGCAAGCCCCGGCCACTACCAGCGAGGCTGCCAGCGAAACCACGGCAAGCGATGAAACCGACGCGCCGACCAGCGAAGCCGTGGAAACCCAGGGCGCGGACAGCGAGGCCAATGCCGGCGAAACCGCCGACATCGAAGCGCCGGTGACCGTCAGCGTGGTCCGGGACGAAGCCGACCAGAGCACCCTGCTGGTCGCGCAAGTCACTGAAGAAGCTCCCTTCGCCAGCGAAAGCGTGGAAAGCCGCGAAGACGCCGAGAGCGCCGTGCAACCGGCAACGGAAGCGGCCGAAGAAGTTGCCGCCCCGGCGCCCGTCGAGGTAGCAGCCCCTAGCGAGCCCGCAGCCACCGAGGAGCCGACCCCGGCCATCGCGGCGGTGCCGGCCAACGCGACTGGCCGTGCCCTCAACGACCCACGGGAAAAACGTCGCCTGCAACGCGAAGCCGAGCGTCTGGCACGCGAAGCCGCAGCAGCAGCCGAAGCGGCAGCTCAGGCCGCTCCCGCCGTCGAGGAGACCCCAGCTGTAGCGAGCGAGGAAGCGTCGGCCCAGGAGGAACCTGCTGCACCCCAGGCTGAAGAAATCGCCCAGGCCGACGTTCCGTCTCAGGCGGACGAAGCCCAGGAAGCGGTACAGGCCGAGCCTGAAGCTTCCGGCGAAGACGCCGCCGACACAGAGCACGCGAAAAAGACCGAGGAAAGCGAAACCTCGCGCCCGCATGCCTGAGTGACAGGCTGAAAAAAGGGGATGCCATGGCATCCCCTTTTTTTGCGCGCCATTCCGCGGCACTCCGGCATACCGCCCGTCATGACCAGAGCCGCCGAACACGCACAATGAAAAAGGGATGCCGCCGGCATCCCTTTTTCATTCTCCAGCCGCACCCTCAGTAGAGATTGGGTTCAGGCTCCAATTCGACGCCGAAACGCCGACGGACGTCCTCCTGGATACGCTCGGCCAATGCCCGGACCTGGGCACCAGTGGCGCCGCCATGGTTGACCAGGACCAGCGCCTGCTGCGCGTGTACCCCCACCGGGCCATCGCGGAAACCCTTCCAGCCACCCTTGTCGATGAGCCAGCCTGCAGCCAGCTTCAGCCGACCGTCCGCCTGCGGATAGCCGACCAGATCCGGGAAGGCCTGACGCAAGCGTTCGGCCTGCGCCGCATCCACCAGCGGATTCTTGAAGAAGCTGCCGGCATTGCCCAATACGGCGGGGTCGGGCAGCTTTTCCCGGCGAATGGCGCAGATTACCCGGCTTACGTCCCTGGCCGTCGGACTGGCGATGCCCTCCTCCTCCAGGCGCTGGCGTACCGGCCCGTAGTCCAGGTGCAGCCTCTCCCGCCGTGTCAGGCGCAGGCGCACGCGGAGGATCAGCCAGCGATCAGGCTCCTGCTTGAACAGGCTGTCGCGGTAGCCGAAACGGCAGGCCTGGCGGTCGAACTCACGCAGGGTTCCATCCTGGCGATCCAGCGCCGTCAGACTGTCGAAGACGTCCTTCAGCTCCACGCCATAGGCGCCGATGTTCTGCATCGGCGCCGCACCCACGGTGCCGGGAATCAGGCTGAGATTTTCCAGACCGGCCAGGCCCCGTTCCAGGCTCCATTGCACGAATGGGTCCCAGGCCTCGCCCGCCTCCGCCTCGACCAACACCGAATCCGCGGCATCGGAAACAATTCGCCGCCCCTGGCTGGCCATGCGCAATACCAGCGCCTCGACGTCACGGGTCAGCAGCAGGTTGCTGCCACCACCGATCACCAGCAGCGGCAATCCACGCTCCCGAGCCAGGGCCAGGGCCTCGCGCACATCAGCCTCGTCCTGGGCGTGGGCCAGCAGGCGGGCGCGCACGTCGATGCCGAAGGTGTTATAGGGCTTCAGCGAGCAATGCTCTTGCAGTTCCAGGCTCACAGTCGCCCCTTGACTTCGATCAACAGACGGTCGCAGGCATGTTCGATCAGGTCGAGGACCTGCTCGAAGCCTTCTTCGCCGCCATAGTAGGGATCGGGTACTTCGTCCCGCTCGGATCCGTAGCGACGCAGGAACAGATCCAGCTCGGCGGCACCGCGCCCGGCACGCAGGGTCTCGAGGTCGGCCAGGTTGGACAGGTCCATGGCCAGGATCAGGTCATGGCAGGAGAAATCCTCGATGCCGACCTGGCGTCCACGCAGTGCCGACAGATCGTAGCCGCGCCTTTGCGCGGCCAGGCGGGTGCGCTGGTCAGGTGCCTTGCCGACATGCCAGCCGGCGGTGCCGGCGGAATCGACATGGATACGGGAGGCCAGCCCGGCCTCCTCGACCTTGCGCCGGAACACGCCTTCGGCGGTGGGCGACCGGCAGATGTTGCCCAGGCAGACGAACAGGACGCGCATCAGTCCCCCAGCACGCGGCGAACGCGTTCGAGGTCTTCCGGCGTATCCACGCCCGGAAGCATGGTTTCGCGGGCATCGGCCACATGGATTCGCACCCCGTGCCAGAGCGCGCGCAATTGCTCGAGGCTTTCGGCGTTCTCCAGCCAGCACGGTCCCCAGGCGACGAAATCGGCAAGGAAACCCACGCGATAGGCGTAGATGCCGATGTGGCGACGATAGGGCACGCCCTCCGGCAGGCTGTCGCGATCGCGGGCGAAGGCGTCGCGAGCCCAGGGCAAGGGCGCACGACTGAAAGTCAGGGCCAGGCCGTCGATGTCGGTGGCGACCTTGACCACGTTCGGATTGAACAGCGCGGAGACCTCATGGATCGGCTCGGCCAGGGTAGCGATGGCGGCTTCCGGGTGCGCCGCCAGGTTGGCCGCCACCTGGTCGATGAGCGCCGGGGGGATCAGCGGTTCGTCGCCCTGGACGTTGACCACGATGGCATCGCTGGCCAGGCCGAGCCGGGAAGCGACTTCCTCCAGGCGATCGGTGCCGGAGTTGTGCTCGGCACGCGTCAGCAGCGCCTCGGCGCCGAACCCCTGGCACGCCGCCAGGATGCGTTCGTCGTCGGTGGCGACGACCACGCGGCTGGCGGCGCTCTTGCGGGCCTGGTTCCAGACGCGCTGGATCATTGGCTGGCCGGCGATATCCTGCAATGGCTTGCCGGGCAGACGAGTGGAGGCGTAGCGGGCGGGAATGACGACAGTGAACGCCTGGGTCATTACTTGTCCAGCCGCTCGTCCACGTTCAGGGAGCGAGCCTCGCTCTCCAGCATCACCGGGATGCCGTCGCGGATCGGATAGGCCAGGCCAGCCTGCTTGCTGATCAGTTCGGTCTTGTCTTCGCTGAGCACCAGCGGGCCCTTGGTCAACGGGCAGGCAAGAATATCGAGGAGTTTCGGGTCCATGGCGGAGTCCTTCATACAATGGCGGCACGGCCGCCGGTCAGCGCGCCAGGAGATGCTCGAGTCGGGCGTCGAACCAGGCGACGAATGCTGGGGAAGGCACCGCATCGACCGCCAGGTACCACCAGTCGGCCGCTGCGAAAGCCCGGCATTTAACGGCATCCTTCTCGGTCATCAGCAGCGGCAGCGGCGGGCTGAACGCCAGTTCGGCCGCCGTGTAGGTCGCGTGATCCGGGAAGGCATGCGGAATCGCCCGCCAGTGTAGCGCCTCGAGCGTCCTGAAGAAACGCTGCGGATTGCCGATCCCGGCCAGGGCATGGACCTCCTGGCCCGCGGGAAAATGCTCCAGCGGTCGACGCTCGCCGCTCTGCAGGTTGATCAGCGCAGTAGGCTGCAAGCGGAATGCGTAACCGCCGTCAGGATCCTCGTCGGCGCCGTTGTAAAGCAGCGCGTCGACGCTTTCCAGACGCTCCGCCGGTTCGCGCAACGGACCGGCCGGCAGGCAACGACCATTGCCGAGACCGCGCGCGGCATCGATCAGCACCAGCTCCAGATCGCGCGCCAGGCGATAGTGCTGCAAGCCATCGTCGCAGAGGACCAGGTCCAACTGCTCTTCGGCGAGCAGCGCCTGCAGGGCGCGCGGACGATCCGGGTCGATCATCAGCGGCACGCCGCTGCGCCGGACGATCATCAGCGGTTCGTCGCCGGCCTCCGCGGCGTCCTGCTCGGCCCGCACCCGCCACGGCGTGGTGGGCGGCCGGGCACCATAGCCGCGGCTGATCACGCCAACCCGCAAGCCGCGAGCCCTGCAGTGCTCGATCATCCAGAGGATCATCGGCGTCTTGCCGGTTCCGCCGACGGTGATATTGCCTACCACCAGCACCGGCAGCGGTGCCCGGTAGGCGGGCTTGCGCCCGGACAGGAAGTCCGCCCGGCGGCCGTTCGCCACCCGACGATAGAGAGCCTCCAGCGGACGCAGCAGCGCCAGCGCCGGGTGCCCCTGGTACCAGGCGGCGAGCAGTCGCTCGGAGAACGACATCAGGGCTTGGCCGCCGTGTTCTCGACCGTGGTGATGCGCAGGTGGACGAAGCCCAGCTTGCCCGCTGCGTCCATCGCCGTGACCACCGACTGGTGGGTGGACTTGGCATCGGCGCTGATCACCACCGGCAGGTTGTTGTCGCCCGCCGATTCACGCTGCATCGCCGCCATCAGGGTGGCCAGGTCGCTCTTGGCCAGCGCCTGCCCGTTCAAGGCGTAGTGCCCCTCGGCATCCACCGAGAGTTCCAGTTGCTTCTGCTCGGTGCCGGCGGTTTCGCCGCTCTCCGCCGATGGCAGCTCGATGTTGAGCTGCTCGGGGCGGGTGAAGGTGGTACTGACCACGAAGAACAGCAGCAGGACGAAGATCACGTCGATCAGCGACGCCAGGTTGATGAAGACGTCTTCACGGGCGGCACCCGCCCGTCTGCGGCGGAATTTCACGCTTTGCCTTCCTCGACGTAGTCGACTTCACGATCGCCCTGCACCACTTCCACCAGCTTGATGGCCTCCTGCTCCATGGCGATCACCAGTTCGTCGACCCGCCGCAGCAGGTAGCGATGGAAGAACACCGCCGGAATCGCCACCAGCAGGCCGGCGGCGGTGGTGATCAATGCCTTGGAGATGCCCGCGGCGAGCATCGGCGAGTTGGCCATGCCGTTGTCCATGAAGGCGCCGAAGATCTGGATCATGCCGAACACCGTGCCCAGCAGGCCCAGCAGCGGCGCCATCGCGGCGATGGTGCCGAGGGCGTTGAGGTAGCGCTCCAGCTCGTGGATGACACCGGAAGCAGCCTCCTCGATGCACTCCTTCATGATCTCGCGACCGTGCTTGGAGTTGGCCAGGCCGGCGGCGAGGATCTCTCCCAGCGGCGAGTTGGCGCGCAGGTCCTTGAGCTTCTGGGCGCTCAGTTGCTTGCCCTTGATCTGCTTCCACACCTGGCCGAGCAGCTCGGGCGGCGCGACGCGGCTCTTGCGCAGCGTCCACAGGCGCTCCGCGACGATGGCGGTGGCGGCGATCGAACTCAGAATGATCGGCAGCATCATCCAGCCGCCGGCTTGAACCAGTTCCCACACAGTGGCATATCCCCGAAAAAAAAGTGGCGCCACTCTAGCACAGCGACCCTTTTCCGCCGACCGCCACGGTTCTCATTTTTCCCGCCAGAAGTGCGCCGAATCACGCTCCCGGCGTGCGCCGCCACGGCTTCCGAGGAAAAACGTCAGGGCACCGTCGCGTGCCGTGTCGTGGACCTGCGCGGCGACCCTCGCGTAACGCTCCATCACTTCGCCATGGGGATGGCCGAAGGCGTTGCGCCAACCTCGCGAGACCAGCACATGGCGAGGTCGCGTACGCAACACGAAGGCGACTCCGGAGGAACTGCGGCTGCCATGATGCGGCGCCAGCAACCAGTCGACCCGGGGATCGGCCTGTCGCGCCAGCCAGGCATGCTCGGCCGCACGCGAGATGTCCCCGGTCAGCAGCAGGACTTCGCCATCGGCCTCGACCCTCAGCACACAGGAGCGGTCGTTGCTGTCGCCGGCCTGCGCCCATGCCCACTGTTCGAAAACCACGCCATCCCAGGACCAGCTCCGCTCGTCGCAGCTGTCCGCGAACAACGGCGAAGGCAGGCGCGCGGGTTCGCCGCTGACCAGCCAACCCGGCGGGAATCGGGAAGCGACCGTAGGAGCACCGCCTGCATGGTCGTTGTCGGCATGGCTCAGCAACAGGCCGTCCAGGCGCCGCAGGTCCAGGCTGCGCAGCACCGGCACCACCACCCGCTCGCCCATGTCGAACGCCCCCTGCCGCGCACCGCTGTCATAGAGCAAGGCATGCTCCCGGGTACGCACCAGCACGGCCAGCCCCTGGCCGACGTCCAGCACCCGCACTTCCGCCCGCCCCCATTCGACAGGCGGCGATGACGGCAACAACGCCGGCAGTAGCAACGCGGCACCGAGGGCACGCAACGGCAAGCCAGCCGGCGCCAGCCAGCAGAGCGCGCCGAGCATGCCCAGCGCTACGCTCCAGGCCGCTGCGGCGGGTGGCTGCCAGGCCTCGGCCAGGCCCGCCAGCAGGCCAAGCGCACGAAACAGCAGGTCCAGCGAAACGCCAGCGGCGCGAAGCAGCCCCTCGCCCAGCCCGGGCACCCATAGCAGCAGGCTCCCCGCCAGGGCCGGGGGCACTACCAGCAGTTCGATCCAAGGCACCGCCAGCAGGTTGGCCGGCGCTCCGCTCAGGCTCAACGGCAGGCCCAGCGCCAGCAGCGGCATCGCCAGCCCCAGCGCCATCCCCCACTGCGCCCGCCCCCAGGCCGCCCACCAGCGCCAGCGCCCAAGGCGCCCGGCGAACAGCCAGAGCAGCAGGGCAACCGCCAGGAACGACAGCCAGAACCCCGCCTGCAGGCTGGCCAGCGGCTCGACCAGCAAGACCAGCACCAGCGTTGCCAGCAGCGGGGTCAGCAAGCCCAGGTGGCGGAAACGCAGGCGCCAGACCAGCGCCAGGCTGACCATCAGGCAAGCACGCCGCACCGGGACCTCGAAACCCGCCATCAACCCGTAGCTCCAGGCACCAAGCAAACCCAGGGCGCAGGCACAGGGCAGCCAGGGCAGGCGCCGCGGCCAGCAGCCCAGGCGATGCAAGGCCGCCACCAGGCCATAGAGCATCCCCGCCAGCAACGAGATATGCGAACCGGAGATGACCATCAGATGCACGGTGCCGGTGTCCTGGAACATTCGCCACTCGGCCGCGCTCAATCCCGAGCCATCCCCCAGCACCAGCGCCGCCAGGGCGGCGCCGCGCCCCTGTGCGTCGACCGCCAGCAGGCGCTGGCGCCAGGCATCGCGCCAGGCATCCAGGCCGCTGGCCGGCTGCAGGCGTTGGCCCGCCTTCACCTTGCCCACAGCACCGACCCGCTGCGCCAACAACCAGGCCTCGTAGTCGAAACCCGCCGCGTTCACCAGGCCGCGGGGGCGTTTCAGGGTCACCGCCAGGCGCCAGCGTTCGCCGCCCATCAGCGGCGGCGCGCCGCGCCAGCTCAGGCGCAGACGCTCGGGAAGAAGCACGCCCCGCGCAGCGCTGACCTCCTCCAGCCGGAAGCGCGTGACGCCCTCGCCGCTCGCCGGCAGATCGACCACACGCCCCTCCAGCCAAAGGGTGCGACCATCCAGCTCGGCGGCCAGGCGTCCGTCCAGGGCGACTTGCGCCGAGCCGCAGGCCCAGGCGAACCCGAGCAGGAACAACCCCAGCCAGTACAGCCGGCCGAACAGCAGCAACAGTCCGGCGGCGGCCATGCCCAGCAGCCAGCCGACCGACGGCAATTCCGCCAGGAAGCGCAGGGCCAGCAGCCCCGCGGCGAGGGCTGGCAATCCCAGGCGCATGAACGGTTCCTCCCATCCCCGTGGCGTGCCCTCCGCTCCCCGACATGTCACATGGGGTCATACAATGGGCAACGAAATCCTGTCATCTTGCTTGGCATAATACGCAAGCCTATATCCACCGAGAGCCCACATGCCGCGTCGCCTGTTCAAGCGCTACATGCCCGATCCGGAAAGCATCCGCTCGCAGAAGTCGCTGCGCTTTCTCGGCAAGTTGACGCACGATCCCAACCTTTGGCATCTCAATCGCCACTCGGTATCGCGCGCCATGGCCGCCGGGCTGTTCGCCGCCTTCATCCCGATGCCGATGCAGATGCTGCTGGCGGCCGGTCTGGCGGTGTGGATTCGGAGCAATCTGCCAATCTCCGTCGGATTGGTCTGGCTGACCAATCCGATCACGATGCCCCCGGTCTTCTATTGCACCTACAAGCTGGGCGCCTGGTTGATGCAGGTGCCGCCGCGCACCCTGCCGGACCATCTCACCTGGGAATGGATCAGCCAGGAGCTGTCCAGCCTCTGGCAGCCCTTCCTGCTCGGTTCGGTGGTGTGCGGCATCATCGCCGCCATCCTCGGCTACGCGCTGACGATGCTCTACTGGCGCTGGTGGGTGCAGCGCAGTTGGAGCCGACGCTGCCGGCAACGTCGCGAACGGGTCGCCGCGAAGTGATCCGCCTGACATGAAAAAGCCGCCTCGAAGGCGGCTTTTTCGTGGGCCTTGTCCGCCCCGTGCAGGGACTGGCGCAGGCCTTCTCGCTCACTCGTAGCGCAGCGACTCGGCCGGTTGTGTCCGCGCCGCGCGCCAGGATGGGTACAGGGTGGCGAGGAAGCTCATCAGCAATGCAGCGCTGCAGATCAGCACCACGTCCAGCACCTGCAGATCGGAAGGCAGGTAGTTGATGAAGTACACATCCGAGCTGAAGACCTTGTGTCCGACCAACCGTTCGATGCGGTCGATCATCCCGGTGATGTTCAACGCCGCGAACACCCCGAGCACCCCGCCGATGACCGTCCCGATCACGCCGATGACGGTGCCCTGGACCATGAAGATCGCCATGATCTGCCGCGGCGTGGCGCCGAGGGTACGAAGAATCGCGATGTCGGTGCGCTTGTCGGCGACCACCATGATCAGGGTGGCGATGATGTTGAAGGCGGCGACCGCGATGATCAGCAGCAGGAGCAGGCCGATCATGGTCTTTTCCATCTTCATCGCGTTGAACAGGCTGCCCTGGGTCCTGGTCCAGTCGCTGGACCTGAAGCCCTGCCCCAACTCCTTGACCACCTTGGCGGCGACCTGCGGCGACTGGTAGAGATCCTTCAGTTCCAGGCGCACGCTCGGCACCTGGCCCGGTTGCAGGCGCAGCAACTGGCCAGCATCGGCGATGTCGATCAGCGCCAGCGAGTTGTCCAGTTCGGCGCCGACCTTGAACAGGGCGACGATGGTGAAGCGCTGCATGCGCGGAGTGATGCCGCCCGGCGCACTGGTGGCCTCCGGGACGATCAGGGTCAGCTTGTCGCCGACATTGACATGGAAGCGCCGCGCGGTGATCTCGCCGAGGACGATGCCGAACTCGCCAGGCTTGAGGTCGTCCAGGCTGCCCTGGACGATGTGCTCGCCGATGATGGAAACCTTGCGCTCCTCCTGCGGGTCGATGCCGTTGACCAGCACCGGCAGCATGTTGCCCTTGTACGACAGCATGCCCTGCAGTTCGGCGAACGGCGCCGCGCCGACCACCTCGCGGTGCCGCAGCGCCGCGTTGGCGACGGTCTGCCAGTCGTCCAGCGGCTGCGTCGCGCTGATGGTGGCATGCGGCACCATGCCGAGGATCCGCGTGCGCATTTCCTTCTGGAAGCCGTTCATCACCGAGAGCACGATGATCATCGCCAGCACGCCCAGCGCCAGACCGATCATCGAGGTCAGCGAGATGAACGAGATGTAGTGGTTGCGGCGTTTGGCGCGGGTGTAGCGCAGGCCTATGAAGAACGGTAACGGTCTGAACATGTCGCGGATGCACCGAGTCGATGGGGGATTCGCCGGACGGGAGCGGACGGCGGGCACGCCGTCGCCCCGCTACGCGGCGATCAGTCGGCCTTCTTCCAGGCGCAGGATGCGATCCATGTGCCCGGCCAGCTGGAGATCGTGGGTTACCACCAGGAACGAGGTCTGCAACGAACGGCTCAGTTCCAGCATCAGCTCCTGGATACCCTGGGCGGTATGCTGGTCGAGGTTGCCGGTGGGCTCGTCGAGCAGTACCAGCTGCGGACGGTTGACCAGCGCGCGGGCGATCGCCACCCGCTGGCGCTCGCCGCCGGACAGCTCGGCCGGCTTGTGCGACAGGCGATGCCCCAGCCCGACCCGCTCCAGCAGCTCGGCCGCCCGCTGGCGGGCTTCGGTGATCGGCGTGCGGCCGATCAACAGCGGCATGCAGACGTTCTCCAGGGCGGTGAACTCCGGCAACAGGTGGTGGAACTGGTAGACGAAGCCCAGCGCGCGGTTGCGCAGCAGCCCGCGGGCCGTCTCGTTCAGCGCCGAGAGTTCCTCGCCGGCGAGCCAGACGCTGCCGGCGGAGGGCGTGTCCAGGCCGCCGAGCATGTTCAGCAAGGTGCTCTTGCCCGAACCGGAGCTGCCGACGATAGCCACCCGCTCCCCAGGCAGCAGGTTCAACTCGACACCGGACAGCACCTGCACCGATTGCGGCCCCTCGTCGTAGCTCTTGCTCAGGTTGCGGCAACTCAGCACCGACTTGTCATTCATAACGCAAAGCCTCCGCAGGCTGGGTGCGAGCCGCACGCCAGGCTGGATACAAAGTGGCGAAGAAGCTGAGGACCAGGGCCGCGCCGCAGACCAGCACGACATCGTCGAGCATCAGTTGCGACGGCAGGTAATCGATGAAGTACACGTCGGACGCGAGGAACTGGTGGCCCAGCAGCTTTTCCAGGGCGGAAATCCAGGCGCTGACGTTGAGTGCCGCGACCACCCCGAGGACCCCGCCGACCAGCGTGCCGATCACCCCGATCACCGTACCCTGGACCATGAAGGTAGCCATGATCTGCCCCGGCGTGGCGCCGAGGGTACGAAGGATGGCGATGTCCGACTTCTTGTCGGTGACCACCATCACCAGGGTGGAAATGATGTTGAACGCGGCGACCGCGACGATCAGCAGCAGCAACAGGCCGATCATGGTCTTTTCCATGCGGATGGCCTGGTACAGGTTGCCGTGGCTGCGCGTCCAGTCGCGGGCGTAGAAGTCATTGTCGGTCAGGGTCCGGGCGATCTCCCAGGCCACCCGCGGCGCCTGGAACAGGTCGTCGAGCTTCAGGCGCAGCCCCTGTACCTGGTTGGTCTTCCAGCGCTGCAGGCGCGCGGCGTCTTCCAGGTGGATCAGCGACAGGCCGCCATCCAGTTCGCCGGCGCCGACGCGGAAGGTGCCGACCACGGTGAAACGCTTCATCCGCGGGAATACCCCGGCCGGGGTGACCGCCACCTCGGGGAGGATCAGGGTGACCTTGTCGCCAATGCCGACGCCAAGCTTCTGCGCCGCCAGTTGGCCGATGACGATGCCGAAGCCGCCGGCCTTGAGTTCCGCCAGCGAGCCCTGCTTGAAGAAATCGGGAATGATCGAGACCTTGGCCTCTTCCAGCGGATCGACCGCATCGACCATCACCGTCTGCACCGCGCCATTGGCGCTGAGCATGCCCTGCATCTGGGTGAACGGCGCTACCGCGGTGACATGCTCGTGGGCCTTGACCTTCTCGGCCAGGGCGCGCCAGTCATCGATGGGCTGGTACGACTCGACGGTGGCCTGCGGCACCATGCCGAGGATGCGGGTACGCATTTCGCGATCGAAGCCGTTCATCACCGAGAGCACCACGATCATCACCAGCACGCCCAGTGCCAGGCCGATCATCGAGGTCAGCGAAATGAAGGAGACGAAATGGCTGCGACGTTTGGCCCGCGTATAGCGCGTGCCGATGAAAACGGACAGGGGTCTGAACATGTCGCCCTTAGCTGGCAGAAAATGGATGCGTCGGGATGGCGAAGTGGCGAGGCATCGCCGGCGGCCTTACACTCTGACCATCACTGCCGCCGTGGGTTCGCCATGTCCACTCGTGACGCGGATGACCGCCGCGAATACTACCGTATCGAAGATACCCTCGCACTGGAATTTCGCCCTGCCGGGGCCGTCGAAGACAGCCTGGAGAGCGAGCCGGGGGCCACCCTGTTCAGCCTGCTCAGCGACCTCCACCTGATGGATTACGAGTCGCAGCACCTGCTGCGCCACATCAGCGAACGCGACCGCACGCTGGCCAACTACCTGAAGGTGATGAACAAGCGCATCGACCTGCTTGGCCAGGTCATGGTGCAGAGCCTGCTCAAGGAGATCGGCGAACCGCGCAAGGTCAGCCTGTCCGAGGGGGGCGTCAGCTTCCACCACGACCGCGCTTTGCCGGTCGGCCAGTTGCTCGTCCTGCGCATGGTCCTGTTGCCGCAGGGGTTCGGCCTCGAACTGCGGGCCCGGGTAATCCACGCCCAGCCACACGACGACGAATTCGAGATCGGCACCGAGTTCGAAGCGTTGAGCGACGCACAGCGCCAGTTGCTGGCCCGGCATATCCTCCAGAAGCAGGCCCAGCAGCGCCGCCTGGCACGGGCCGGACAGGGCCCGCTCGGCGAGCCGGGCCAACCTTCTTCGACCTGAGATGTACCGATGCTCCGTACGCTACTGCTGTGCTCCCTCCTCCTCGCCCCGCCGCTGTTCGCCGACACCCTGAGCATTCCGCTGGGCGCCCAGGGCGATACCCGGGTCGCCCTGCCCGCGCGCGGCGAAAGCCGCGAAGCCGTGCTGCAACGCTTCGGCCTGGCCGACGAGGAACATCCCGCGGTCGGCCAGCCGCCCATCGTGCGCTGGGATTACCGCGACTTCTCGGTATATTTCGAAAGCGGCCGGGTGATCGACAGCGTTCGCCATCATCGGCCGCGGAATCCCGCGCAACCCTCGAACAAGGAGCCACAGTGACTCTCATCTATGGACATCGCGGCGCCAAGGGCGAAGCGCCGGAAAACACCCTGGCCAGCTTCCAGCGCTGCCTGGAGCATGGCGTCAACCGTTGCGAACTGGACCTGCACCTGTCCCGCGACGGCGAACTGATGGTGATCCACGACCCGACCCTGAAGCGCACCACCGGCCGCCGCGGCAAGGTCGCCGAACACGACGCGGCCACCCTGGTCACCTACGACGCGCGCGAAGGCGGCCCCGGCTGGGTACGGCCGACGCCGATCCCGCGGCTGGAGGAGTTGTTCGAGAAGTGCCCGTTCGAGCACTGGCAACTGGAAGTGAAGAGCGCCTCGCGCGAACGCGCGGCGCGGACGGTAACGCGGATCAGGGAGCTGACCGAGCGCTTCGGCAACCGCGACAAGGTCACCGTCACCAGCGGTTCGCGGACCGTGCTCAAGGCCCTCAACGAACTGACCCCGGAGCTGTCGCGCGGGCTGGTCGCCGAATACGCCTGGCTCGACCCGCTGAAGGTCGCCCAGCACTATGGCTGTGCCCTGCTCGCCCTGAACTGGACCCTATGCACCCCGGAACGCCTGCTCAAGGCCCAGCGCCAGGGGCTTCACGTCTCGGTGTGGACGGTCAACGAACCGGCGCTGATGCGCCGGCTCGCCGACTTCGGCGTGGACAGCCTGATCACAGACTTTCCCGGTTTGGCCAGCGCCACCCTCGGGAATCGCTGAGCACATCCCCTCCGGCCGGCTCAGGCCGCCGGCCGGAGTCCTTCAAAAAAGCCGGTTGAGGCCGTCGAACGCCGCTACCCGATAGGCTTCCGCCATGGTCGGGTAGTTGAAGGTGGTGTTGACGAAGTACTTCAGGGTATTCAGCTCGCCCGGCTGGTTCATGATCGCCTGGCCGATGTGGACGATTTCCGAAGCCTGGTCGCCGAAGCAGTGCACGCCGAGGATCTCCAGAGTCTCGCGATGGAACAGGATCTTCAGCATGCCCACCGGCTCGTTGGAAATCTGCGCCCGGGCCATGCCCTTGAAGAACGCCTTGCCCACTTCGTAGGGAATCTTCGCCGCGGTCAGTTCGCTTTCGTTCTTGCCGATCGAGCTGATCTCCGGAATGGTGTAGATGCCGGTCGGCACATCGTTGACGAAGCGCCAGCTGTCGCTCTCGACGATGTTGCCGGCGGCCGAGCGGCCCTGGTCGTAGGCAGCGCTGGCCAGGCTCGGCCAGCCGATCACGTCGCCGGCGGCGAAGATGTTGCTCACCGAAGTGCGGTAGTTCTCGTCCACCTCGATCTGGCCACGGCTGTTGACCTTGATGCCGACGTTCTCCAGGCCGAGCTTGTCGGTATTGCCGGTCCGGCCGTTGCACCAGAGCAGCGCGTCCGCCTTGATCTTCTTGCCCGACTTCAGGTGCAGGATGACGCCGTTATCCAGCCCCTCGACGCGCTCGTACTCCTCGTTGTGGCGGATCAGCACGTTGTTGTTGCGCAGGTGGTAGCTCAGCGCATCGGAAATCTCGTCATCGAGGAAGCTGAGCAACTGGTCGCGCGTATCGATCAGGTCCACCAGCACGCCCAGGCCGCTGAAGATCGACGCGTATTCGCAGCCGATCACCCCGGCTCCGTAGATGATCAGCCGGCGCGGGGTGTGGCTCAGGGACAGGATGGTGTCGCTGTCGTAGACCCGCGGGTGGTTGAAATTGATGTCCGAAGGACGATACGGGCGCGAGCCGGTGGCGATCACGAACTGGTCGGCGACCAGGCGCTCCACCGCGCCGCTCGGCGTCACCACTTCGACGGTGCGTTCGTCGACGAAGCTGGCGGTGCCAGTGAACATGTCGATGCGATTGCGCGCGTAGTAGCCGGTACGCGAGGCGACCTGCTTGGAGATCACCCGGTCGGCGCTCTTCAGCACGTCGGGGAAGGAGAACCAGCGCGGCTCGCCGATCTGGCGGAACATCGGGTTGGTGTTGAACTCGATGATCTGCTTCACCGAGTGGCGCAGGGCCTTGGAAGGAATGGTGCCGAGGTGCGTGCAGTTGCCTCCGACCACGCGACGACTGTCGACTACCGCCAGCTTGCGTCCGTACTTGGAGGCGTTCATCGCCGCCCCTTCGCCCGCCGGACCCGTGCCCAAAATCACCACGTCGTAGTTGTAGACAGCCATGCGTACTCCTCAGAACAGGCCGAGGCGCCCACTGGCGCCTCCGGCAAAGCCGCTGCACAACATGTGCGCGGCGGATCGATTCGATCATCGGGTCGGTGCGAACGACGGCATTCGCCGGGCAAGGCTCGGTCCGACCTCGAGGCGGGCATATGTTACGCCCCGTGCGAAATGTCGCACATTAGCGTTTGGTCGCGTCGTAGGCGAGTTTTCCGGGCACTACAGATTCGTCGCGGTTGGCTTCCTCGCATTTCTGCCGGTCGCCGCCGCAGATCGAGCATTCCTTCTCGATCCCCAGGTTGGCGATGCCGCCGCAGGAACCGGCGATCGGCTTGCGGCCCATGATGACCCCGATGGACATGCCGAAGACCACCAGCAGCATGATGACGAAGACCAGTAGCCAGGTCATGGACGTTCTCCTTGGTTGCCGAACAGTTGCTCGTAGCGTGGCGTGGTGCGGCTGTCGAAACCGTTGCCCTGGCGACTGACGAACAGCGCCGCCAGTCGGTGCTTCTCGGCGAAACGGTAGCCCTCTTCCGGACCGAGCACCATCAGCAGGGTCGACAGGCCGTCGGCGTTGCGCGTCGACGGATCGAGCACCGTGACCGAAGCCAGGTGATGGTCGATCGGCGCGCCGGTGCGCGGGTCGAAGGTGTGCGAATAGCGCTGGCCGTTCTCTTCGAAATAGTTGCGGTAATCGCCCGAGGTCGAGACGCCGTAGCCGTCCAGCGCCAGCACCTGCTGGGCGACCCGCTGGCCCTCGCGCGGCGCTTCGATAGCGATGCGCCAGGGCGTGCCGTCCGGCTTGCGCCCTTCGGCTTTCAACTCGCCGGTGATTTCCGCCAGGTAGCTGCGCACGCCAAGCTCCTTCAGGCGTTCGCCTACCGCGTCCACCGTATAGCCAGCGGCGATGCTGTCGAAGTCCAGCTGTACGGCGGCGTCCTTGCACAGGCGCTGGCCGTCGATGCGCAGGTGTCGATGGCCGACGTCACGGCGCGCCGCGGCGATCTGCTCGGCGCTGGGAACCTTCTCCACCCGCGCCTGCGGACCGAAGCCCCAGAGGTTCATCAGCGGCTCGACGGTCATGTCGAAGGCGCCCTGGCTCTGTTCCGACAACTCGCCGCCGTAGCGCAGCAACTCCAGCATCGGTGGCGGCAGCTCCATGCAGGACTGCGCCGGCAGCGCATTGAAACGCGAGACCAGGGAGTCGTCGCGGTAGGTGGACATCTGCCGGTCGACCTCGGCGAGGATCGCTTCCACCGCGGCTTTCGCCGTCTGGACGTCGGGCGCCGAGGCGCCGCGCACGTACTTGATCGAATAGGTGCTGCCCATGGTCGGGCCGCCGAAGCTTTCCAGGGTGTCGCCGCAACCGGCCAGGACCAGCGCCAGCGCTGCCAGTCCGGCCTTGGCAAGCGGACGGAAAGGCTCAGCCACCGAAATCGTCCAGCAGGATATTCTCGCGCTCCACGCCCAGGTCGGTGAGCATCTTGATCACCGCGGCATTCATCATCGGCGGGCCGCACATGTAGAACTCGCAGTCCTCGGGCGCCGGGTGGTCCTTCAGGTAGTTCTCGAACAGCACGTTGTGGATGAAGCCGGTCAGGCCGGTCCAGTTGTCCTCCGGCTGCGGGTCGGACAGCGCCAGGTGCCACTGGAAGTTGGGGTTCTCCGCCTGCAGCTGGTCGTACTCCTCGGTATAGAAGGCCTCGCGTAGCGAGCGCGCGCCGTACCAGAAGCTGATCTTGCGGTTCGACTTGAGCCGGCGCAACTGGTCGAAGATGTGCGAACGCATCGGCGCCATGCCGGCGCCGCCGCCGATGAAGACCATCTCGGCCTCGGTGTCCTTGGCGAAGAACTCGCCGAACGGCCCGTACACGGTGACCTTGTCGCCCGGCTTGAGGTTGAACACCCAGGACGACATCTGCCCCGGCGGCAGGTCGCTGCCCGGCGGTGGCGAGGCGATGCGGATGTTGAACTTGACCACGCCCTGCTCTTCCGGGTAGTTGGCCATCGAGTAGGCGCGGATCACCGTCTCGTCGACCTTCGACACGTAGCGCCACATGTTGAACTTGTCCCAGTCGCCGCGATATTCCGGCTGGATATCGAAGTCCTTGTACTCGACCACGTGCGGCGGGCATTCCAGCTGCACGTAGCCGCCGGCGCGGAAATCCACGCTCTCGCCGTCCGGCAGGCGCAGGGTGAGTTCCTTGATGAAGGTGGCGACGTTGGGGTTGGACTCCACCGTGCATTCCCACTTCTTCACCCCGAAGACCTCTTCAGGCACGCGGATCTGCATGTCCTGCTTGACCGGGGTCTGGCACGACAGGCGCCAGCCCTCCTTCGCCTGGCGCCGGGTGAAGTGCGACTCCTCGGTGGGCAGCATCTCGCCGCCGCCCTCGACCACCACGCACTTGCACTGCGCGCAGGTGCCGCCGCCGCCGCAGGCGGAAGACAGGAACACGTTGTTCGTCGCCAGGGTTTGCAGCAGCTTGCCGCCGGCCGGCACGGTCAGGCTGTGCTCGCCGTTGATCTGGATGGTCACGTCGCCACTCGACACCAGCTTGGCGCGGGCGACCAGGATGATCGCCACCAGGCCCAGGACGATGGCGGTGAACATGCCGATGGCCAGGAAAATCTCGAATCCGATCACGGGGCCTCTCCTTACAACTGCACGCCGGAGAACGACATGAAGCCCAACGACATCAGGCCGATGGTGATGAAGGTGATCCCCAGGCCCTGCAGGCCCTCGGGGACGTCGCTGTACTTGAGCTTCTCGCGGATACCCGCCAGCGCGGCGATCGCCAGCGCCCAGGAAAAGCCCGAGCCGACGCCGTACACCGTGCTCTCGGCAAGGTTGTAGTCGCGCTCGACCATGAACAGCGAGCCGGCCATGATCGCGCAGTTCACCGTGATCAGGGGCAGGAACACGCCCAGCGCGTTGTAGAGACTGGGTACGTACTTGTCGAGGAGCATCTCGAGGATCTGCACGATGGCGGCGATCACCCCGATGTAGCTGAGCAGGCCGAGGAAGCTCAGGTCCACCTCGGGCAGCCCGGCCCAGGCCAGCGCGCCGTCCTTGAGCAGGTAGGTGTAGATCAGGTTGTTGGCCGGCACGGTGATGGTCTGCACCACGATCACCGCGATACCCAGGCCGATGGCGGTCTCCACCTTCTTCGAGATGGCGATGAAGGTACACATGCCGAGGAAGAACGCCAGCGCCATGTTCTCGACGAACACGGCCTTCACGAACAGGCTGATGTAGTGCTCCATCAGTAAGCCTCCTTGCTGGATACCTGCGGGGCCATCTTGTAGGTCGGGGCCTCGACCTGGTCTTTCTTCCAGGTCCGCAGGGCCCAGATGATCAGGCCGATCAGGAAGAACGCCGAAGGCGGCAGCAGGAGCAGGCCGTTCGGCTGGTACCAGCCGCCATCGTTGACCGTCGGCAACACGCTGATGCCGTAAAGCTTGCCGGCGCCGAACAGCTCGCGGACGAAGCCCAGCACCAGCAGCATGGCGCTGTAGCCGAGACCGTTGCCGATGCCGTCGAAGAACGACACGAGCGGCGGGTTGGCCATGGCGAAGGCTTCGGCGCGGCCCATCACGATGCAGTTGGTGATGATCAGCCCGACGAACACCGAGAGCTGCTTGCTCAGGCTATAGGCATAGGCCTTGAGCACCTGGTCGACGACGATCACCAGCGAGGCGATGATCACCATCTGCACGATCATCCGGATCGAGCTGGGAATCTGCCGGCGGATCATCGAGATGAACAGGTTGGAGAAGCCGGTCACCAGGGTCAGGGCGATGGCCATGACGGTAGCGGTCTTCAGGTTCGAGGTTACCGCCAGCGCCGAGCAGATCCCGAGGATCTGCAGGCCGATCGGATTGTTCTGGAAGACCGGATTGAACAGGACTTCGCGGATCGTGGGTTGAGCAGCCATCACGCCTCCCCTTTGCGCAGATTGGCGAGGAAGGCGTCGAAACCGTCCTTGCCGAGCCAGAAATGCAGCAGGTTGTCGACACCCTTGCTGGTCAGGGTGGCGCCGGCCAGGCCGTCGACCTGGTGGGTCGCCTTCGCCGATTGCGGGTCCACCGAGCCCTTGATGATCTGTACGGCAAGATCGCCCTGGGCGTCGTAGAGGGTCTTGCCGACCCACAGCGCCTTCCATTTCGGATTGTCGACCTCGCCGCCGAGACCAGGGGTCTCGCCATGCTGGTAGAAGCCGAAGCCGGCGACCGTGTTGAGGTCGCCCTTGAGCGCCAGGAAGCCGTACAGGGTCGACCACAGACCGTAGCCGCGCACCGGCAGGATCAGGGTGTCGAGCTTGCCGTCGGTCTCCACCAGGTAGACCGTGGTATAGCGCTCGCGGCGCTTGATCGAGGCGATGTCCTCGGCGGCGGGCAGCGCCTCCGACAGCGCCGGGTCCTTGGCCGCTTTCAGCGGGTCGTAGCCGAGCGGGTCCTGGGCATCGCTGAAGGTGCCGCTCTGCAGGTCGACCACCTTGGCGGTGATGCGACTGTCGAACAGCGCCTTGACCTCTTTGCCGGACATGCCCGGCTCGCCGAGACCGGCGATGGCGAGGATGCTGCGCTGCTTGTCGAGCAGGCGGTTTTCCGCCTGGGTCGGCTTCAGCGCCACCGCCGCGCCGGCGACGAACACCGAGCTGACCAGGCACACCACCAGGGCTACCAGCAGTGTGCGGGTGGTGGATTCTTGATTAGCCATTGCGCGCCAGCCTCCGCTTGATGTTGGCCTGAACGACGAAATGGTCGATCAGCGGTGCGAACAGGTTGGCGAACAGGATCGCCAGCATCATGCCTTCCGGGAACGCCGGGTTGACCACCCGGATCAGCATGACCATCACTCCGATCAGGGCACCGAACAGCCACTTGCCGGTATCGGTCATGGACGCCGAGACCGGGTCGGTGGCCATGAAGATCATGCCAAAGGCGAAGCCGCCGGTGACCAGGTGCCAATACCAGGGCATGGCGAACATCGGGTTGCTGGCCGAGCCGATGGCGTTGAACAGGTAGCTCATGGCGACCATCCCCAGCATCACCCCGGCGACGATGCGCCAGGAGGCGATGCGGGTCAGCAGCAGCACGGCGCCGCCGATGAAGATCGCCAGGGTGCTGGTCTCGCCCATCGAACCCTGCATGTGGCCGAGGAAGGCATCCATCCAGGTCAGGCCGTGGCCGAGGATGTTGTCCACCCCGCCGGCGGCGGCCAGGCTCAGCGAGGTGGCGCCGGCGAAGCCGTCCACCGAGGTCCATACCGCGTCGCCGGACATCTGCGCCGGGTAGGCGAAGAACAGGAAGGCCCGGCCGACCAGTGCCGGATTGAGGAAGTTCTTCCCGGTGCCGCCGAACACTTCCTTGCCCAGCACCACGCCGAAGCTGATCCCCAGGGCTACCTGCCACAGCGGGACGGACGGCGGCAGGGTCAGGGCGAACAGCACCGAGGTGACGAAGAAGCCTTCGTTGACCTCGTGGCGGCGGATGCTGGCGAACAGCACCTCCCAGAAACCGCCGACGATGAAGGTGGTCAGGTACACCGGCAGGAAGTACGCGGCGCCCTGGACCAGGCAATCCCACAGGCTGTTCGGGTCGAACCCGGCCAGCGCGCCGATCAGGGCGAAGCGCCAGCCATCCTGGGCGCTCAACAGGTCGGGGCTCTGGGCGAAGATCAGGTTGGCCTGGTGGCCGACGTTGTACATGCCAAAGAACATCGCCGGGAAGGTGCACAGCCAGACGATGATCATCATGCGCTTCAGGTCGATGCCGTCGCGCACGTGTGCAGTGGTGCGGGTGACGCTGCCGGGACGATAGAGGAAGGTGTCCACGGCTTCGTACAGCGGGTACCACTTCTCGTAGCGCCCGCCCTTCTCGAAATGATGCTCGACCTTGTCGAGCAGGTTACGCAAACCCATGGCTCAGCCCTCCTGCTCGATGCGTGCCAGGTTGTCCCGCAGAATCGGGCCGTATTCGTACTTGCCGGCGCAGACGTAGCTGCACAGCGCCAGGTCCTCTTCGTCGAGTTCCAGGGCGCCGAGCTTCTGGGCCATTTCCGTGTCGCCGACGATCAGGTAGCGCAGCAGTTGGGTCGGCAGGATATCCAGCGGCATCACCGCCTCGTAATTGCCTACCGGCACCATCGCACGCGGGCTGCCGTTGGTGCTGGTGGTGAAGGCGAAACGCTTGCCGCCGAGCAGCCTGGAGACGAACACGTTGAGCAGCGAATGCTTTTCCACCCCGGCGCGCAGGTAGTGGAGGAACTCGCGCTGGTCGCCCTCCTTGAGACAGGACAACTGCAGGTGGTAGCGCCCCAGGTAGGCGTAGGCGCCATGGGCGGTGCGACCGCCCAGCACGGAGCCGGAGATCAGCCGGTTGTTGCCCGGCTGCAGCTGGCCGGCGGCCAGTTCGTCGAGGTTGGCGCCCAACCGGGTGCGCACCAGACGCGGCTTTTCCACCACCGGACCGGCCAGGGCGATCACCCGCTCGGTCCACAATTGCCCGGTCGTGAACAGCTTGCCGATGGCGATCACGTCCTGGTAGTTCAGGTTCCACACGCTCTTGCCGGCACCCACCGGGTCGAGGAAGTGGATATGGGTGCCGGGCAGGCCCGCCGGATGCGGACCGGCGAAGGCTTGCGCGGTCACGCCGGAGAGCGCCTCGCCGGGTAGCGAAACGCCTTCCGCCTTGCACAGGAACACCCGGGCCAGGCGCCCGAGCACCGTCAGCCCGGCCTGGAAGGCCTCGCCCTGCTCCGCGATAACCACCTGCGGATCGGCGGCCAGCGGCTGAGTATCGATGGCAGTGACGAAAATCGAACTGGGGCTGGACTCGGGATCGGGCACCTTGCTGAACGGCCGGGTCCGCAGCGCGGTCCACAGGCCCGACTGCAACAGGTTGTCGCGGACCTGCTCGGCGCTCAGCGTGGCGAGTTGGTCCGCGGGATAACGGGCGAACTCCAGTTGCTCGTCGCCGTCGAGATCGATGACCACCGATTGCAGGACGCGCTTCTCGCCACGATGGATGGCACTGACCACACCGGCGCCGGGTGCGGTATAGCTGACGGAGGGATTCTTCTTGTCGGTGAACAGCGCCTGCCCCAGCTTCACCCGGTCGCCTACCTGCACCGCCATGGTCGGCTTCATGCCGTGGTAGTCGAAACCGATCAACGCCACGCTGCGTACCGGGCGTGCTGCCTCGATGCGCTGTTCGGGGGCGCCGCTGATGGGCAGGTCCAGGCCACGTTTTATCTTGATCATGTCTAGTGCCTAGTGGTCGTGGACAGAAAAGACGAGGCCCAAGTCAGAAAATGACCATCATCGCGCACAACGTACTGAATTGGCACGATTGATGAATGGCCCCGCAAGGTAACTCCGGGATTATAAAGAGCCACCTCCCCGGGAGCCACCCAAGCCGCACACCGGGTCTTGAAACGCGTAACAGAAAACGACAGAAAAACTTGCCCGTGCGAAATGAAAAACGGGAGCCGAAGCTCCCGTCCCGCGCCACCCGCAGGCTCAGGCCTGCTGGCCGAGCCCGCGCCTTTCCGCCAGCGACAGCTTGACCCGGTAGCACAACCACATCAGCAGCAGCCAGAATGGAATGGCGTACACCGAGATGTTGATCCCGGGGATCATCAGCATGATGCCAAGGATGAACACCACGAAGGCCAGGCACAGGTAGTTGCTGAACGGCGACCAGAGTGCCTTGAAGAAGGTGTCCACGCCCTGCCGCTTCATCGCCGCGCGGAACTTCAGGTGCGACAGGCTGATCATCGCCCAGTTGATCACCAGCGCCGCCACCACCAGCGACATCAGCAGTTCCAGCGCCTTGTGCGGCAATACGTAGTTGACGATCACGCAGAGGAAGGTGATCAGCGCCGAGACCAGGATCGACAGCACCGGCACGCCCCGGCGGTCCACCGACATCAGCACCTTCGGCGCGTCGCCCTGGGCGGCCAGGCCGTAGAGCATCCGGCTGTTGCAGTAGACGCCGCTGTTGTAGACCGACAATGCCGCGGTGAGGACTACGAAGTTGAGGATGTTGGCCGCGGTGCCGCTGCCGATCAACGAGAAGATCTGCACGAACGGGCTGCCACTGTAGTCGTCGCCGGAAGCGTTGATGGTCTCCACCAACTGGTCCCATGGATACAGCGAGAGCAGCACCGCCAGGGCGCCGATATAGAAGATCAGGATCCGGTAGATCACCTGGTTGATCGCCTTGGGAATCACCTTCCTCGGCTCGGACGCCTCGGCGGCGGTGATGCCCACCAGCTCCAGGCCACCGAAGGAGAACATGATGATCGCCAGGGTCATCACCAGGCCGCTGAGGCCGTTGGGGAAGAAGCCGCCGCGGTCCCACAGGTTGCTCACCGAGGCTTGCGGCCCGCCACCGCCGCCGACCAGCAGGTAGATACCGAGCAGGATCATGCCGATGATCGCCGCTACCTTGATGATCGCGAACCAGAACTCGGTCTCGCCGAAGGCTTTCACGTTGGCCAGGTTGATCGCGTTGATCAGCACGAAAAACGCCGCCGCCGTGGCCCAGGTCGGCACGTCAGGCCACCAGTACTGGATGTACTTGCCCACCGCGGTCAGCTCCGACATGCCCACCAGGATGTACAGCACCCAGTAGTTCCAGCCGGAGAGGAAACCGGCGAAGCCGCCCCAGTACTTGTGTGCGAAGTGGCTGAAGGAGCCGGCCACCGGCTCCTCGACGATCATCTCGCCGAGCTGGC